>JAVEPM010000164.1:0-4518 GCA_034008115.1 Methanolobus sp. | reverse complement strand
ATGAGTGTACACTTTTTTGAGCTACCTGTGTCCTAAAAATAGATCCTGAGATAGATATAACAACAAAAAACAAATGCGAGGGGTGGGATTCGAACCCACGAAATCCTTCGATATCGGATCTTAAGTCTTCTTCAGTCACATTTTTCTCTTTTTATATAAATTATCAGATTCTATCTACTTTTACTTTATTAAAATACAATTTTTGAAAAAAATGTATCGTAGTAGAGAAAAGATACTGAAATTTGTACGATATAAGGCTCTATTGCACATAATATTATGCAGTTAGGAAAGCTGCATAATACAGAAAATGCTATGGGTTATGGCAGAATTGAAGATAGTATACAAAAGGAAAGTGTTGAGATGATGGAAGGATAAGGTTATCAAGACAGCACAACCGAGAGGATTACCACAGTATGTACCTCCGTGATCACCGATTTCAAGCTTATTTACGGCTGCCTCAGATAAAGCAAAAGCACCAAATGGAAAACCACCTGCAATTCCTTTTGCCATTGTAAGAAAATCTGCTTACACTCCACAGGAGCCTGTAACAAAAGCTGGTCCTGTTCTAAAAAAGCCTGTCTGGATCTCATCCATGATTAGCAGGCTTCCGTTATTCTTACATAATATATCTGCTTCTTTCAGATATCCTTCTGAGGGTATACAGACCCCACCTTCTCCCTGAATAGGTTCAATGATCACTGCTGCAACATTATCGTCTAGGGAGCGCTTCAAAGCTTCTATATCATTATAGGGAACGAACCTATAGTTAGGCATCAGAGGATTATACCTATCCCTATGCTTGGCCTGACCTGTTGCCGATGTTGTACTAATTGTGCGTCCATGGAAACTTTGATATGTAGAAATAATATCAGGTCTGCCTGTTACCTTACAAGCTAATTTGATGGCAGCATCATTTGCTTCAGCTCCACAGTTTGTGAAGAAGACTCTTGTAAGGTTTGGAGGCAAAATTCCTTCGAATAGAGATAGTAGACGAGCACGCGCTGGAGAATATGTAAGTCCTGAATTGGGATTTTGGATTATTTTTCTTCCCTGATTAAGTAAGGCATCGGTGATGACTGGGTTCGCGTGACCAATACATGTCATACCCCAGCCGGATGTGAAATCAATATACATTTTCCCTTCTTCATCCCATACATAAACTCCCTCTCCTTTTTCAATAGAGACTTTCTGTTTCACGAAGAAAGGTGGAAGACACTTGTCTTCTATCTCGAGTGTTATCTTGCTTGGCATTATGAACCATTTCCTCTACAGCTAACCGAAAGAAACGTGAGAATAGCACCCAAGTGTTGCTTTATCAAACCCATTTCTCGGTATTGTCGGATTCAATTGAAGTTATTCCACTTTATCAATCTGTTGATTCCTGAATAGTCGAATATTCCGGGTTTTTATATCAATGTAAAACTTGGTCTATTTCAGCTATTATAAAATTGGTTACTGAGTGTATGCAGTCTCACAGGATATTGGAATGAACAAGCAAGCCTCAGAAGAAAAAGTAAATTAAATATCAATATTAACAAAGTTAACAACTTCAGATTATTAGATGCAAATAAAATTTCCTGCAGATATTTCAGATTAGAGGAGGGATTTAGAGATAGTACATATGTCTCAACTGAGAGTATGTCAGTTCTCACGAAAATGTTTTTAAGTAAAGAACTTGATATTTATAATTGGTCCTATATTAATTTGGAAATATTTTAGAAACATGCCCTCATAACAAATATTCTTCTTTTAATATAAACAATATAAACCCTCGATCGAAGATATTTGTACTGGAAATAATTGATATCTTTCAGAATTGATATTATTAGGTCATTCCCTGGAGAGCATACTTTCGTCATTTATATCAAACAAAAAGAGAGCGGGCAGAGTGCTGTTTTCGTCCATTAAAATATGGTTGGAAAACTATGACTTCTAATATTCTGAGTACAAACGAAAAAGAGACTTGGTCACAGAAACGGATCTCTGAGCTGGAAAGAGCTAATCAAGAATTACGTTCCGAGATTCTCGAACGCAAGCAGGCTGAAAAAGAGTTGCGAGAGGAAGAGTTTCGTTTGCTTCAGGCTCAAGAGTTTATGGAGGCTACGACGAAAGGAACAGATATCATTATCGCGAGTATAGATACGAACTTCTGCTACATCTACTTTAACAAAGCCTATCAGAAGGAAGTTCAGCGGCTCAGCGGCAAGGAGATTCAGGTTGGCGAAAGCATGATAGAAACGTTTGCTAACCTGCCTGAGCAACAGAAGATCGTTATAGAGCAATGGAGTGACGCCCTGGAAGGTAACAGCACTGAAAGGACGCTGGCTTTTGGTGACCCTGGTCTCTATCGGAAAATCTATGAGGTCCACCGCACCCCTATTCGGGATGCTGAAGGTAAAATTGTCGGGGCTGGAGAAGTTGCCCGTAACGTTACCGAAAAAATCAGCACAGAGGAGGCACTGCGTAAGAGCGAGGAGCGTTACAGGATACTGAACGAAAGCTTGCGTGATGCTTTTGCACATACTTCCATGAATGGCAGAATCATTGAGTTCAACGATCTCTATTGCAAGATGCTGGGTTATTCGCCGGAAGAGATACTCAAGCTGACTTATCAGGAATTGACACCCGAGCGCTGGCATGCCATCGAAGATGACATTGTTCATGAACAAATCATCCCCCGTGGATATTCTGACGTTTACGAGAAAGAGTATCGGCGGAAGGATGGGGGCATTATTCCCGTAGAACTTCGAACCATACTTTTGAAAGATGAGTCGGGCAGACCTAATGGAATGTGGGCTATAATACGCGGTATATCTGAACGCAAAAAGGCTGAAGAAGCTCTTAAAAAAGCACGTCAAAATTTAGAAGATCTCGTTAAACAACGCACAGAAGAGCTTGAGAAGGCTTATGATTCTTTAAAGGAAAGCGAAAGAGGTCTTGCTGAAGCTCAAAGAATGGCTCACATTGGAAGCTGGGACTGGAATCTTGTAACCAATGAAGTATACTGGTCTGATGAGCTTTACCGTATTTTTGGACGTTCACCTCAAGATCCCGGTGCAACTTATAACGAAATGTTAAGTCTTTATATACATCCAGACGATCGAGAATATGTGGATAATTCTATTAAAAAGGCTTTAGAGGGGGAGCTTTTCAGTTTCGACAGTAAAATTATATCGGCCAATGGAGAAGAGAAAGCATTCCATGCACAAACTGAAATTATTTATGATACTAATCATAACCCGGTTCGAATGAGAGGAATATTTCAGGATATTACTGAAAGTAAAAAAGCAGAAGAAAAACTTCGAGAAAGTGAGGAAAAGTACCGCAACATTGTAGAGACAGCTAATGAGGGTATAGGCATAATTGATAATGAATTCAAGCTTACTTTTGTCAATAAAAAACTCGAAGATATGATTGGTTACCGTGCTGGAGATATGATTGGTAAACAGTTGTGGTTTTTCCTCAGTGAAGAGGCTAAGCATAATGTCAATCTGATTCTGGAAAGAGGGCTACAGGACTTTGAGAATCCTGAACTTAAATTTATACGTAAAGATGGCTCAAGTTTCTGGGCACAGGTAAATGCTAAACCTATTTTTGATAATTATGGCAAGTTAATTTCTATAATAACTATGCTCTCTGATATTAATAAACGAAAAGAAGCTGAAGAATCTCTGGCAAAAATTGAAATTGCTCGTAAAAAGGAAATTCACCACAGAATTAAGAATAATTTGCAGGTAATCTCCTCCCTGCTGGACCTTCAAGGTGAAAAGTTCAAAGGCAGAAAGAATATTCAGGATTCAGAAGTTCTTGAGGCGTTCATGGAAAGCCAGAACAGAGTAATATCTATGGCTCTTATCCACGAAGAACTTTATAAAGGAGAAGGGACTGAGACACTTGATTTTTCGACGTATATTAAAGAGTTAGCTGAAAATCTTTTTCATACTTACAGCTTTAGTAGCAAAAGTATACACCTGAACATGGATCTGGAGAAAAATGCATTTTTTGATATGGATACTGCTGTCCCACTAGGAATAATTGTTAATGAACTCATTTCCAATTCCCTCAAACATGCATTTAACGGCAGAGACAATGGAGAAATCCAAATCAAACTCCGTAGAGAAGAAGGAGAATGCAAGAAAGAAGACAATATGGATACCAGTTTTACTCTGACTGTCTCAGACAATGGTGTGGGTATTCCTGAAAATATTGATATTGAAGATCTTGACAGTCTTGGTATACAGCTTATAACCACCCTTGCAGATCAGTTAGATGGAAAACTTGAACTGAAAAGGAATAATGGAACGGAATTCATTATAAGATTTACAGTGTCAAAAAAAGATAATCGGGCTCAGATCGACTTAAAATAACAAGAAAATGGATAAAAAAGTTAGTGCGAGGGGTGGGATTCGAACCCACGAAATCCTTCGATATCGGATCTTAAGTCCGACGCCTTTGGCCTGGCTGGGCAACCCTCGCTCCTGGGGAAAAATCAGTCAATTTTGAGCCGCAAAAACTTTG
>JAVEPM010000163.1:0-4541 GCA_034008115.1 Methanolobus sp. | reverse complement strand
GAAAATTTTTGATTGGTTCAGTTGTTCGGGCTGGAAAAATGGTTGTAGTTCGGAGAAAAATCCGAATTTCGACGGAAAACTGCTAAAAACCCCGAAATGACAGTTCCTATCAACAACTGCTAAAAACCCCGAAATGACAGTTCCTATCAACCTGGTAGACAGCGTTTTATTTGGATGCTGCTTTCTGATTATTCCTAAACGAACTCTCGAATGTGTTATACTATAGGAAAGAGGTGATAGCATGAGTCTTGATTACAACAATCCGTTTTTACAACAGAAAATCACTAAGCAAGCAGACGAACAATTCAAGAACATTTACAGTGACGATTTCTCTCGTAGGTTAGAAGGTAGTAAGATAATAACCGAAGTGTTAAAGAATACCGATAAAAATGACCAATGCAACCCATTCAAAGTAAACTGAAACCTGTTAAGCGTTAGCCAGTACTGTTTTATTTGCTATCTATCCTGAAAAATACTAAAAGAGTCACACGAAAAAAGTGTGGCTTTTTTATTTTGCCCTATTGACAACCGTTCTATCTTATAGTATTATTGATATTAACAAGACAATATTATCATAATGACAATAAGAGAGAGTGAAGTTGAATTAGTTTGAAAGCATCTGAAATTTTAAAGAATAACAAAGATATTAGTATATCAAGTGCAAATGTAGGACGTAAAAATTTTTGTACTTATTTGAAAACGTTATGTGATACAGCTACGGATATGTTTTTGAGCAATGATAGTACCCTTGATGCTTATGACAAAGCATTTTTAAAATTGGATGCGCAACTAAAGGAGTTGCTGGATTATCCATCAGATGCATTGCCCTTTAAAATATAAACGAATGAGTGATTGGAGGTGAATAGATATGGAATACAAAAAAGAGGAGGGGCAAAGCTTGGAGACAAGACATTACTAGATGCTTTAATTCCTGCTGCAGAGTCCTTGAGGGATAGCAACCAAGCCGGAGAAACGATGATTGTGGCGATGAAAAAAGCTGCCGATGCAGCAGTTTCCGGGGCAGAGAAAACAAAAGAAATTATTGCGATGAAAGGAAGAGCAACCTATCTAGGTGATCGAAGCATCGGATATCCGGATGCAGGCGCGGTTGCAATTGGCGTTATATTTACCGGGATGGTACAGTCTTTGGGTTGATGCAGTGCATACGGCAAATACAAAAAAATGTGAGGAGGAGATCATGATGTTAGCAAAAGAATTTACTTTTGAAGTAGAGGGTGGACTGAAAATCTTTGTTAGAAAGCTATTACCCGAGGCCGGTAGGCACTTCAAGGGAATCGTCCTGATTGCACACGGCGCAGCGGAACACTCGGCACGCTATGTTCGGTTTGGAAAGGTACTAAATGAAAACGGTTTTGTAGTTTATGCACATGACCAACGAGGACATGGACAAACTGCTGCGAACCCAGCTATTATACACATTAATGAAGGTGGATTCGAAGGTATGGTTGATGATATCGACAGGCTTTATAAAATCGCAGCCTCCGAACACCCTGGTCTTCCTATATTTCTTTTTGCCCACAGCATGGGTACAATTATTTGCAGAAAGTACCTTCAAAAGTACAGCGGACGTGGGCTGAAAGGCACAATACTTTGTGGTGCGGCTCATATGCCACAAATAAAACAGATATGCGATTTTGCGAAAACAATAATAGAACAGCATGGTAGAGATTATGTTGATGTAAATCTGCAGGGGGCGAACCAATCCTATAATGAAAGATTTCAGCCAGAAAGGACACCTCTTGACTGGTTGAGCAGGGATGAGGCTGAAGTGGATAAATATATTCAGGATCCGCTTTCCGGAAATCCCGGAACTGCAGGCTTTTTATACGAATTTGCGAAAGGGTACGATATTTTTGATGAAGGAAAGATAAAAGGAATCGATAAAGAACTGCCAATTCTATTTATTACCGGGGATCAGGATCCTTCAACCCTCTACGGTGAAAGTGCAAAATTAGCAAAGGAATTGTATCAGAAAACAGGGATAAAAGAAGTTGACTTAATTATATATCCTGAGGCAAGGCATGAATTGCTGAATGAAATCAACAGGGATGAAGTTACAGAAGATATTATTGATTGGATAAACAAACATTTATAAGACAGAACTGATGAGGGGTAGTGGAAATCCGAAAGGTGGGATGATTTGTCAATGTCATTAAGTTAAGACAGGTGTAATAGAATTCTCTAAAGAGTAGAGTACAGAAAATGTATCCTACTCTTTTTTTGTGGAAAATCATAGAAACAAATAATACAAAATCGAAAAAAATGCTTGACAAGTAGTCAAAAAAATGTGGCGAAGCCCCTTGATTATATACATTTTCAAGGAGGTTATTATGATTGATTATCCCAAATATGTGAAAGGTAAGTTGACTGAAATTATTAGTAAAATGACCGCAGAACCAAAACTTTTTGTTAAAAATCCAAATGCAAATTTCACTCGCAAACGGAAGCTATCTTTTGAAACGGTTATGAACTTGATGCTTTCAATGGGTGGGAATAGTCTTACAAGCGAGCTCATGGAATATTTTGATTACGATGTGGATATGGCTTCTTCATCGATTGATAGGAAAAGTTATATTCCCTGCGAATAGGATTTCCCGGAATTGTGGCTGATTTCTGCCCGAAAATCAAAAAAATCCCTCGTTGTCAGTTTTTCTTATAGAGACATAAACCCACTTTGGTTTAAACTCGTCAAAACGGCTTCTTTCTCCAGCAACGGTGCATACTGCTCCCTTCATAGCATTGAAAACTGAGAATTTAATCTGTCAATTTCGTATAATCCACCCCGGGCGGCGGCCTTCCAACCTTCTTCAGATGTTTCATAATCCTTTTGATCTCAGCCGTATTCTGAATTACTGCAATCACTCTCATTTCCGAACCACATTTCGGACAAAGGAACGGATCAATTTCATAGATCTTTGCCAGTAACCGTGCCCAGGTTTTTCTGCTTGCCTTTTCAGAAATATCACATTCAGCTTCTTCAGGCACTTCGTCCTCTAAAGGAAGAGTCTGCTGTGCCGCTTTCCAACCTTCCGGAGCATGTCTGACAATCTCAGGATGCTCAGACCATTTCCCTCTGGTCCTGGAAGCATATAAGCCATACCTTCGAATATACTGAATCCCTTTGGGTGGTATATGCTGTGTCAGCTCAGCCAGAAAATCGCATCCTTCAAACATATGAACATTTTCACCAAAGTACTGGTTATATTGGGTATGAAACAGGACCCTACCCTTGAATGGCTCATATCGCAGCTTCTTGAGACTAACTGGGGCCCGAGTGATATACTCCGATAGATTTACTCTTGCCTTGTAGGTAAGTATCTGCACCGAATTGTCAATGCTAAAGCCGGAATGCTTCCAGGAAAGCAGATTCCCGGCGAACTCCTCGTTGATCATGTTGTTTTTCAGAAACAGGCCAATCACTCTTCGTCTGAAATACTCTGTCATCTTTTGCAGACTGGAAAATGGAATGAAAACAAAATTTCCATCTTCATCAAAACCTCCTTCCAACACAAGGCAGTGAAAATGCGGATTCCAGCGCAACATGTCTCCGAAGGTTTGATGAGCAATAACCATTCCTGTTTTAATATCTTTTTCCGTTGCTTCATTATAGAAGTTCTTGATAATACTGAAAATGAGACGAGAAATATCAGCAAAAAGTTTTCTGTTGTTCCGGAAGAAAACTCGCAAGGCTTTGGGAAAAGTGAAGACAAACTGACGATGAGGAAGTCTTAGCAGCACCTCTTCAGTCAAATGTTCTGCCATAAGTATAGTCCTTTTTTGGCTGCATGACGGGCAAAGATAGAAACCTTTACAGCTAAACGGCCGAAAATAATCATGCCCGCATTCCGGGTTGGTACAGCGGATTCGGGCCACACCGTTTAAATAATCTCCGCATGCAAGAAAATGTTCGCCGATTGTCTTGATGCGTTCGAGACGGTATTTCCCATAACGGTCAGCATAATCATGCTCATACACTCTGACGAAATCGGAAAAATGCCGCTCGAAGATTTCCTGAAGAAGGTTTATGCCCCGGGGCTGATACTCACAGCTCTTCTTTCTCAGTTCTGATCTTAGTTGTATTCCCACATATAGTTATACTCAGAAATTTTACCGCTGCTTCAACTTTTAAGAAACAACCGTCTCTAACAACTTGAAAACTGTAGCACATTGTGCTATATTACAATAGTGAAGTAGCTAAAGGCCAAAGTATTTGCAAGATGGGCTACCAAAGAGAATGTGAGCGATCGGGACCTACTTAATGCTATACGTAATATAGCTGAGCATAAAAGTGCAGATGCTCTTGGAGGTTCAGTCTACAAAGTTCGTGTTCCCCGCAAAGGAGAAGGCAAAAGCGAATCTCTTTTTTAATCTCATTAGTGAGATGTACGAAAAACAGTCTATCATACTTAAGCTGGGCAAGGTTGTTACAAAAAGTCTACGAGGTAGACCCATTTGTCTGTCCGAAATGTCAGGGGACAATGTCGGTTGTGGCGATTATCGAGGATCCTAAAGAGCTTACC
>JAVEPM010000162.1:0-4551 GCA_034008115.1 Methanolobus sp. | reverse complement strand
CATTTTGAAAACCGGTCTCTACATGAAACTCAATGTAAAGATACAATCGTTAGCGAAAATATTCATCGATATTTTAGTCGAAGGGGGATTGCCCATAACGGTTGCAGCTATGTGGAGTGCGAAAAAGGAATAGCGATTCCTTCGTAAGAGTTCCCACTGAGCCAGATTTTTTAAATTTAGTTTTTGCCGTAAAAACCAAATTTAAAAAATTTGGCGGTGTTCGGAAACGCTGTTCACGTCAAAGTTTCGACACTTTTCGCATTACATATAGGTGCTGTTACCAACTGGGCGTTATTGTCTGTATATGGATTAAATTATTTTTCAATTTAGTCATTCAGTTTTATCTATCTTTGAAAGAATTAGTTTTTAGTTTCAGCAAAGCTAACGCTAGCAAACAGACAAGCTCTATGACAGGTTTTGGATTATCCATAGCATTTGCAACCTGATATTGTGCTTGGCTGTATGGATCAGCTGACTTTTATATGTCTTTTTGTAATTGTTTTTCTCCTTTCTTCTGTTAAGCTATTTCTGTTATTTAATTAATCCCAAGTAAGTTTTGTATTACCATTAGTAAGTTTAACAGAGTAGTGAAAAATATTGGTGCCAATGGCGTGCATTACATATGAACCAATTTCTTGATTATAAAATCTTGCCTGACTAAGTACTTTATTAATTTCTGATTGTCAGTAATATGCTGTTGTCATATTTTTTTAATGCTACGCAATCCAATCTTTTTTTTATAACAATTATGCACAATATATCATTTTTAATCTTTGAAAATCTTATGTGTTGTACCGTCTAACATTCTTAAATAATAGATGCCAGATGGAAGTTCTCTAAGAGAAATTGTTGCTGAATTTTCGGATTGAACATTTTTGATAATTTGTCCATTCGAATTAAAAATAACAAAATCTGAATTGGAAGGATCATTAATTGTAAGAACGCCCCTGGTAGGATTTGGATATATTTTAACTTCTGATTTGAACTGGGAGATAGAGTTGCAAATATCTACGGTAATATTAATCGCATCAGTATCCGAACATTCTCCGTTTGTGACTGTATATGTAATTGTAAATTCACCTTCTGTTGATGAAGAAAATGTATTATTGGTGACTTCATCAGACCATATCCCATTTGGTGTTTCAGTTGATAATTCTAGAGTAGCACCTGCACATATTGTTGTATCTTGTGTGACAATTGTAGCATCGGGCATTTGATCAATAGTTAAATAAACAGTTTCTGTGTATTCGAAATTGTAGGGGGCGTAGTAGTAGATACTTTGATCATCAAAATTGGTGTACGATAAGTCTGCAGATTCAGTGTAAATTGAATCATTCCATGTATAACTTCCACATGCCGCGATATCGTCGATTATTACGAAAATTATTGGATATGTGGTTGGTACTGGTAAACCATCGTCCACCATATTTTGTAAAATTACGGTATCTCCTACATTTACTTCTGCGATAGACTCTATTCCATTAATACAAAGATATGAGCCTGACGGAAAATCCGAAGTCGAAGTTGAAACTTCTAAACTATCCAAATTTCCATTAACAGACACGTTCCAATAGTAAGCAGTATTCATTCCAGACCAAATTTGAGGATTATCATCTATTCCAAGACCAATTCCAATACTAAAAACTTGATCTTTTTTAATGTATATAATATCCGAAATGATGTCTTGATAAACCACATTCTCATTCGTGTAAAGTATACCTCCGTTGCTAAAATATGGAAGTGCATCACCTAACGCAAACCACTGTTGCCAAGTTTGTTGCCCCTGGACAGTAAAAGCAAATAAGATTGAGAATAAGATTGTCAAGATTGAGATTTTTGTTTTCATTTTGTAAGTTTCTTATGATTAGTATAAGACAAATATAATCAATTTAGTGAAGAAAATGGAATATGTCGAGAAAGGTTTTCTTTAGATATAGGTTATAGTTTGCAGTATGGCCAAGCTCATTATCAATAAGTTGACTCATGCCGATTTTATAAAAGCTATCATTTAGGAAAGATATTCCACGATTGTAATGATGGAAGCAGAGAGGCATAATAAAAATTACACACCGTAAGAAACACCTTTTATTTGTCCACGATACTCGTACATAGTATCAACAATCATTTCGTAGTCATGGATACTGCCTAGCTGCTTATAGAGTCTAACATAGTGCGTTTGAAGGAAATTTCTTACATCTGTAATTCCAATCGCTTTATTATATTTAGGATATTTTTTCGCCATTAGAATATTAATATGATCTATGTCCAACATAAATTTTCGGGAAATTGTATAGATTCCTAATAGTCTGTCTTCGTATGAGAATGACACGATATACCAAACGTCTTTAGATTCGGTTTCTTCAATATTTACCAAAGGTTCAAATGGTTCAAAAGAATGATCTTTTGTGTGTTCTTTGAAGATTTCAATTACTTCTTGATGTGTTGCTGTGGATTTAAATTCGATCATAAGGAATGTTTTTAGTTCTATATTTATATTTAAGGGGTGATTACAAGTGGGCTTTTGTATGGAACTCCAAAAGAATGGGTTCCTAGGTTAATTAAGTTGTCTTTGACATCTGATAGGTCTATATGCATATGGTAAATTTTACCACTAGCTTTTGCTGTTGTAATAATGTTAAGGTCTTTTTTTAATGCTTTTTTTGTTGCAAGTTCTATTCTGTCAATTGCTTTTTGACTAAAAGATTTTTTAAAGGTTTTAAAGTCTTTAAAAAACTCGTCATCTTCAAAATTATTAACATCATCTTTCAATGTTGCATAGGCGAAATAGTAATTACTGTCAAACTGTTTCTTAGTCTCCAAGACTTCTAACATGTTTCTTGCAATATCAATACTGGAAATGCACTGGTTAGATAACAATTGAATTGCAGCTATGTGTCCAGCGTTAAATAATGGAAAAGAGGTTGTTTTATATCTTAGATTGTAAAATGTTGTATCTTGAAAATATATAAGATGTTTAATACTATAAATTAAAGAAACTTTATTTTTCCTACCTTTATATGAGTCATAAATATCCATAGATAAATATCGATTAATGATTTCGTTATTTAAAAAGGTCTTTTTAGAAAAATCAAACATTTCTTTATGGCTATTCCCAAGTGTTTTTTCTTCAACATAGTGTTCTTCTATTCTTTTGCTTAGATTTTTTGCAGTCCCTACGTATAGTGGCACAAACTTTTTTCCTTGCTTTTCAATTTCTAAATATAGTCCATAAATATATACTCCAGGTGTAATAGGAATTTTAGAAAAATCATTGGGAGTAGAGTTGCAATAGTCTCCACTTTTTATTGGGTCAACAAATGTTACTTTCATATATTTATTTGGCTTTTATTGTAAAGATACTTATTAAATTCTATTTTTCAAAATATCATAAAACTCTGCCTGAAATTTATGTTCTCTTCTATATTCTGAGAAAATGGTGTTTGTAGCAACAATGAATAACGAAATACTAACCGTAATTGCAATAACAAATATCATTAAGTTGCCAGTATTAGAGTATCTCACAATGGCTATAATCATTGGAAAAATGGAACTTCCTATAAAAATTGCGATACCAGTGTTTAAGTATTTCAGAATCCATGTCAGTAAAGCTACTTTCTTCAGCATAAATAACTCATCGGCTGATAATTCTTGATTACAATCTAAACGAAATTGTCTTAAGTCTTCTTCTTGTTCGTCACTTAGTTGTATTTTCTCACTTAGGGCTTCAATATTATCATATTGGTTACAATAACAAGCATTTACAGAATATATTTCTGCATCATTTTCAAGTAAACAATTGAAATAATAACTATCTCCTTTAAGTACCATATCAATTTGTAGAGGATTTAGAAAACCTCTACTATTCATACTGCCATATCCTTATATCCAAAAATGATAATCTGATTCATAGTAAAGGCCACCTTATGATAATAAACTTGATGTCTTTCTAGTCTGATTATTAATACTAATTGTTTCAGTTTCAGTAACAACTTTGTAGTGGTATTGTTCCATAATACCTTCAGGGGGATAACCACCGTAATCATAGTACATTGTGTCTCCTACCTCGAGTGAGAAATCATATAGTAAAATTTCAGGGACTTCTGTGCCCATTTCAATAAATGTTACATACACTTTACGGGAACTATCTGCTCTTACTTCGGCAACGTGAAATGGTGCCCCATAGGCATTAATCATATAATAACTTGATTCAACAACCGAATATGTTAATAGCTCTCCAATTAAATATGAGTTAGAATGAGAAATGCCATTAAAACTATTGTTTATCTTATAACACCACTTGATTTGAGCATTAACAGAAGAAACTGTAAGTAATAAAAAGCAAAACACTAGATTTTTCATAGTTGCTTGTTTAGAGTAGAAATTGTTATAATTCAAGGTATTGAATGACGTTAGATGTAAGGCTTTTCGCCTTCCAACTAACGTAAAAATTCATCATTGATAATCAGCGAGTTACCAAATCCAATTTCTTCCATTTTAATGTCAAATTTAGTAATTTGTTTTGATATTCTTTTAATAATTCCCAACTTTCTT
>JAVEPM010000040.1:0-30036 GCA_034008115.1 Methanolobus sp. | reverse complement strand
CTTGATTTGTTCCAGGCATGGTATAATTTTATAAAACCTCATGATTCTCTGAAAGTTAAAAGTGATTCGAAGAATAGAAAATGCTTGCAAAGAACTCCGGCAATGGCGGAAAAAATAACTGATCATATATGGACTTTAAAAGAATTATTGACTTTCAGAATCCCAATTCAATAGTTCACGGACACGACCTAATAAAATGGTATCTGCTTAATTAACAATGCCTGTAATTGATTACATGTTTTCCATGAGCAAAGGAATTGTTCTTCATGCCATGCTGCCTCCTGTGCATCATGTTACACAGGACACAGAGGCAATAAAAGTCTGGAAATACGTGATAAGTGCCACTTTAAAAAGCAGATATCATATTTCCAGGACGATCTTCCTGATGGCAAAACATATAAAAAGCAGTAATATCGAACATATGAGCATAAAAGAACGGATCATTTTTGGATCGGATGATGCGTTAATGAAAACAAAGAAGGAGCTACTAAAATGTTAACACTTGTAGTTGGCGGTTTTCTTGGAAGCGGAAAGACCACCATGATAATCAATATTGGGAAGTATCTCGCAGACAAGGGGCACAAAGTTGCTATCATTGTCAACGAGATCGGAGAGATCGGGATCGACGGTGATATCATCAATAAGTTCGGTTTCGATGCAAAAGAGATAACCAACGGCTGTATATGCTGTTCACTTAAAATGAGCCTGCGCTCAACGGTGATAAACCTTTTTAATTCTTACAATCCGGATATTCTTATAATCGAGCCCACTGGAATTGCATTTCCAAATGTGATCAAAAGAGAGATCGAACTCATGGACCTGGGAGAAGGTGCGCAAATAGCACCTCTTGTGACCCTTATCGATGGCAGCAGGTTCAAACATCTCTTAAAAGAGATGAAACATTTTTCCACACGCCAGATAGAGGACGCAGAGATCCTTGCCATCAATAAGATCGATCTTATGGAAAAAATACAAATACCTATCATAGAAGAATCGGTGCAGCAGCTCAACAGAAAAGCAAAAGTAATACGAATCTCTGCAAATAACAGCGATGAGAAGTTCTATAATTTCATGAACATGATACTCCCTGAAGAAATGCTTAGTGGATCGCTTGATTCAAAAGTTCAGCAAAGAAGGTCAGATGAGATGGGAAAAGTACCCCTTCCTCCTGTAAACGAGATATCTCTTGTCAGCAAGAAAGATATGGAGCTGAGCAGGAATGAGCAGGAAACAGAAAGCTCCATCGATGCATCAGGTGTTGCAACCTATGCTGTAGAATATAAAATCAAAGGTAGGACAGATACCGATAGAGCAAAGCTGATAGCCAGGAAGATAATGGAAAACATAAAAACAGAGGTAATGGAACATAGTCCCGAGTTCATAGGACATATCAAAATGTTCCTTGATTCTGATGAAGATACCGTAAAAATGAATATAACTGCATACTTCGAAGAACCACAATTAGAACTTATAAAAACAGGAAAGAACGAGATCCTTAAGTTAAAGATACTTTCGGCAATCTCAAACATGGAAAAAGATGAACTTATGAAGATCGTAGATGAACTTGTAACGGATGTGTTCAAGCATTACGGAACTGAGATTGAAAAGCTTGATTCACGTCATGAACACGAATCTTCGCATCATCATTGAGACAATTATGTGTCATTTCAGCATCCATATCATATATTTGTAGTATATGGATGCTTTTTATTTATTCTTATCAATTTTTATTCTTATTAGTTATATCTTCGTATGCTAATAATAAATATTTACAAAATATCTAATATATAAATACATTTATACTTGATAATATGCTTTTTGAGTTGGTTCAGTAAATAAAAATTATTAATGTCTTTTGAACTGCTTTTTTGCATGAGAATGTCTGCACAGAAAAATATATATATTGTAAAATAGCGATTTTTTTTTATATTATATTGCCAGCTCAGATTTAGAATAATAGTATAAAAATATATAGTTGATAAAAAAGATACTTTCTGTTGTAATATCCATATTTATAAAATAAACAGAAACTATAGGCCATTTTTTGTATTTTTCAAAATAAATTATATTGTAACATTCGGTGGAATCTTTTATATATAACTATTCAAAAACAACAAGATATATATAATACAAAATCAGATTGAATTTTGGATTAATCTATCCAGCTTGTAATAAAAATATATTTGCTGTATCTGGCCTGACCAGATATCAAACCATAATGAAGTGATATAAATGACCGATTTGAATCCAAAGGAAAGACTATTGAAAGCATTAAATAATGAACCAGTGGACAAAACTCCAGCGGTGTCCGTTACCCAGACAGCTATTGTAGACCTCATGGACCAGACCGGTGCCTCATGGCCGGAAGCCCACACAGATCCTGAAAAAATGGCAACCCTTGCAGTCGCATCACATGAGATCTGCGGCCTGGAAGCTGTCAGGTATCCATATTGCCTTACCGTCCTTGCAGAAGCTATGGGCTGTGAGGTCAACATGGGTACAAAGAACAGGCAGCCATCTGTCACTGACCATCCATATCCAAAGGGTGTTGACGATCTTAAGATGCCTGCAGACCTTTTGGGTACGGGAAGGATCCCTGCTGTACTTGAGGCAACAAAGATCATAAGAGAAAAGGTTGGAGATGATATCCCACTGATAGCAGGTATGGAAGGTCCTGTAACTCTTGCATCCGATCTTGCAAGTGTTAAAAAGTTCATGAAATGGTCAATTAAAAAACCTAATGACTTTGAGACCATCCTTGACTTTGCAACAGAAGCATGTATCAAATACGCAAATGCATTAGCAGATGCTGGTGCAGATGTCATCTGTGTGCCTGACCCTGTTGCATCCCCGGATCTGATGAGTCCTGACACATTTGATAAAATGCTCAAGCCAAGTCTTACAAGATTTGCAGAAGCTGTCAAATGCCCAATGGTGCTACACGTATGTGGTAATGTCACCCCCATCCTTGACATGATGGCAGACTGCAAGTTCGAGGGGATCAGCATTGAAGAGAAAGTAAAGGACCTTAAAGGTGCCATCGCAACAGTAGGTGACAGGGCAGTTATAATAGGTAACGTCTCCAGTCCTTTCACACTTCTTTCAGGCGATGTGGCAAAGGTCAAGGAAGACTCAAAGAGAGCTCTGGGGGACGGTGTTGCGGTATTGGCTCCGGGTTGTGGTATTGCACCAAATACACCTGTAGAGAATGTCAAAGCTCTTGTTGAAGCAAGAGACGAGTTCTTTGCCTGAACATTGTTCCTTAATTAAAAGTCCTTAAGATTGGACTTTTAAATTATTTTTAATTACAAAGATCTCAATTTAATCATCATACGATCGGGCTCGATCGGAGGAGGAGTAAAGATTATGCGAACGGGAATTGCAATAGACTTTGGAACTAGCGGTTTTAGGGCACAGAAAGTGAATCTGGATAGTGGTGAGATAAAGAGGACCGTAATTACTATGAGGAATCCTCTCCCAGGTGCAAATGTCATGGACCACCTTGACTTTGCTATGACATATGGACAGGACAAAGCACATGATCTTGTTATCAGTGCTTTCAGGAACATTATTGATGAACTTGAACCTGAAAATGGCACAGTTGACAGGATAGCTATTTGCGGAAACCCCATACAATTATCACTTTTCCAGGGAATCCCCATCGATGATCTGGCATTTGCAGGTGAAAGAAAAAAACAATTGATGAACATTAAGGAGCAGAAGCGTGATGCTGCAATTGTTGACAGCACGCAGATCAAAGGGCTTGAAGACCTTGATTGTAAGGTCGTCATACCACCTGCTATCAAACACGAGATCGGTGCCGATGCCCTTGCATTGATAGTCAAATCAGGGATGCTGGATTCTGATGACATCTCCATAGCAACAGATTATGGAACGAATGCAGAAATGGCCTTAAAGGTTGGAAATATAATCTATACAGGTTCTGCTGCTGCAGGTCCTGCACTTGAGGGGCAGGAGATAGAAGATGGCAGTATTGCACGCCCGTTTGTGATCTGTGATATTGAGTTCAAAAATGGGAACCTCAGGAATTTCGTCCTTGACGAGGAAATGAACACTGTAGAAAGCTCTCTTGTGAACTATAAGAACGGTGATGTGGTTGAAGAAGGCTCCGTAAAAGCATCCGGTATCACAGGAACAGGAGTCATAGCACTTATGGATCAGGCCATGAACAACGGTATCATCCAATTACCACATATCAACACAAGCGACAAAATGCTTCATCTCCAGGATGGTATAAAATTCACAGAAAAGGACATTATAGAAGCAGGAAGGGCTATTGGCGCCATACGCGCAGGTCATGTGACACTCTGTAATGCTGCCGGCATAGCCATGGAAGATGTACGGATCGCTTATATGTCCGGTGCAGCTGGCACATATATGGATGCATTGAAAGCACACCGTATCGGAATGATCCCCTATAACATCTCAAATGTATGTCAGATAGGGAACACTTCCCTGATAGTTGCAAAGGAGATACTGCTCCAGGAAGACAGGCTATGGGAACTCCAAAAAATAGCCAGGGAGATCGTTGGCACCCACGTAATGTTTGCAACAGATGAAGCTTTTAAAGAAGCATATATTCTCGAACTTTCCTACTGGAACGAAGGCATGCCATTCAAGGCCCTGAAGAAGTTCCTCAAGAAAAAAGGTCTTCCAGTAATTGACCTGGTATCAGGGACCCCGGTGGTCGAAAAGCGTGTCGTCAAAGACATTCCTGACCTTGGAGAAGAAGGCTTACATGTTCTTGAACAGATTGGCACCTACCTTACAATGGAGGTTGAAGGCTGCATTGATTGCCATCAATGCATGGATGTATGTCCAAATGATGCTCTGATAGAGGAAGACCGCAATGTAAGTATAAGGACGGATCTCTGTGATGGAGCACATTGTCAGAAGTGCATTCATGTGTGTCCTGAGGATGTGCTTGACTGGAAGAAACTCAGAGTAATGGGATAAACTCCTGTTAACAGAATCAAGATGCTAGCTCACATCTAAAAGGTACTCTGTACTGATCTAAAAGTAAAGGATTGGATCGAAGGAAGCTACTATAGATCATCAGATGTGAGCAATTTCATTTATTCTTTAATTTAAGATAATCCTTTCGTTTAAAGAGAACATCTTTATAAAATAGGGAAACCATGCTAAATGAAATTAATAGATAAGTTGATCCTGGTTTAAGCACCTAACAAAATTACAAATAAGATATGTATAATGCACACAGTTCCGGAGCAAGCACAGGCTTGAAACCTGCTGAAAGGGAAGCAATTGGACCGATCATTGAAGACATGCCCGAATTTGATAGTGTGAACTCGGTATTTTTTTCATGGGATCTTGAAAATGACTGGAAGATCCTGGATGTTTCTGACAATGTATCACGTTTTGGATATACTGTTGAAGAATGTATAGATAATGATTTCTCATATTCAGATCTTGTACACCCTCATGACCTGAGTAGGATAATCTCTGAGATGGAAAGCCACCGGAAAACGGGAGGAAGTTCATCTTTTGTCCAGCATTACAGAATATTGGCAAAAAATGGATCCGTAGTGAATGTGAAGGTGCTCAATAATCTAAATGTCAATGCAGACAGAACGGTAGGATCGGCCTATGGTTTAATGTTAGAGATGGCCGAACTATCTCGTCCCGGGCATTCAGACAACTCAAATTCTTATTTCAAATCTATTGTCGCTTCACTAAAAGAGGCTATCTGGGTGCTAGATCACAATCTTAATGTGATCTATGCCAACGATTCTTTTTATGACCTATTTAAAGTCGAGCCTGAAGATATAGTTGGTGAGAATGCAGAGAAGTTTGTCCAGTTCAGGCTTAAGTGTCCCGGACTCTTTAGCAAATTGAGAGAAGTTTGTTCAAAAGGCGATGTTCTCAAAGGTCTGGATTTCACGTATACTTTTAGCAACATTGGTACGCGTTCTATATCATTGAATGTAAGTCGTATATCTTCGCTCCCGGAAGATGCTTGTCTGCTGCTTGTAGCATTTGAAGACATCACAGAAATGAAAAAAGCAGAGGAGCTGCTAAGATCTGAAGAGAAATATTCCAGCCTTGTTGAAAAAGGGACTGAAGGCATCATTGTTGTTCAGGATGATATGGTTAAATATGCTAACACGATGTTCTGTGAACTCAGGGGGCTTCCAAAAGAGCAGATTATAGGTTCTGATATTTTATCACATCTTCCTACTGAGTATCATCGTATGGTTTCCATAAAGATCAAAAAATGGATCTCCAGCAAAAAGGAGGATTCTAAAAGGTATGAAGTGAGTATTTTATCAAAGAACGGGGAAAACATACCAGTGGAAATAGCTTCTTCGTATGGTGATTATGGGGGAAAACCCGGGATCATCATCATTGTTAATGACATCCGCGAGAAAAAGAAGGTAAAAGAAGCTCTTGCAGATACCGAGAAGAACTTCAGACTTCTCTTTGAGAAATCCCCTATCGGAATCGTTCGCTTTGATCAGGAAGGTATCATCACCAACTCAAATGAAGTGTTCGATGAATTGTTCACACATCTTCATGAGAATGTGATAGGGCATAGTCTATTTGATTTCCTGCAGGACGAGCATATAAGGGAAGGTTTCAAAGATATTCTGAAAGGAAAGTCCAACAACTTTGAAGCTGAAATCCAACATATAAATAATGATGGGCAGCAGATCCTTCGTTTAAATCTAAGTTCATTGATCGTAGATGGTTTTCCTCAGGGTGGCATGGCTATCTTTGATGATATAACACTGCATAAAATGGGCGAAGAGTCCCTAAAACAGAATGAAGGGCGCTTAAGGGCACTTCTTGAGCTTAGCCAGATGGCAGAAAGTGATGTGCCCAGCATTATGAGATTTGCCCTTCGCTCAGCTGTGGAACTCACACAGAGCAATGAAGGATATCTCATCATGTTTGCAGAGGATGAAATGCCTGATATGGGCTTATGCCTTTTCAGAGATGGGAACGATCAATACACATTTAGTGAAAATATCAATGATTGTTCTTTGGATCTGGAAACCACGATCAAAGAATACGTTGTGGCAGGTAAACCTGTATCTTCTAATATTTCGATCCAACGCGATCATATTCCTGATGTAACAAAAAAAACACTCCGGAGCATAAGCATCCCACTGTATGACGATGGTTCCATCAAATTCGTGCTGGGAGTTGGCAACAAGTATGCTGCATATAATTACCTTGACACTCATGATCTCAAGATACTTCTTCAATCGATGTGGAAACTGATTATTCACAGAGAAGCGAATGAAGCACTGAGTGCATCTGAGGAAAAGTATTCAGCCCTCGTTGAAAAAGGGAATGATGGTATAGTTATCATTCAGGATGGCACGCTGCGCTTTGCCAATTCAGTGTTCTGTGAGATCGTGGGCATGTCTGCTGAAAAAATACAAGGTACAAAATTTTCCACATATCTTGACCATGAATACAAAAGAATGATGGAGAAGCTATTTTCAAAGACACTTGAAAAGAAAAAGAATGCTATTATCAAAACTGAAGTTATTCTTCTGGACAAAAGTGAAAGAGAGATTCCTGTTGAAATAACCACCTCACTCATTGAGCACAATGAAAAAATTTCGATCATGGCAATCATACATGACATTACCGAGCAAAAAGAAAAAGAACAGGAATTGTTGAAATACCTGGAGGTTCAAAAGGTTCTGCAAACTGTAATAAAAACCAGCCCAGCCATTGTTTTCTTCTGGGGCGCTGAAGATGGCTGGCCTGTTGAATTCGTTTCCGAGAACATAACAAATTTTGGTTATTCACCCGAAGATTTTCTTTCCGGAATGCTGAATTTTAATGACATTATCCACCCTTCTGATTCTGAGAGAGTACATGAATATTTTGTCAGGAAAAATCATGAGGATGCATCAGAATATCGAATAGAGTATCGTATAATCACAAGATCAGAAGCTGTACGCTGGGTTGAGGAAAGATCAACACCGCAATATGACGAGGAAGGTAATCGCACTCATATCCAGGGTATCATTCTTGATATCACCGATCGTAAAAGAATCAACCAGTTTATGGATATTCAATCGGAGGTGGGAAATTTCTTCACTCCATCAGGTGACCTTCAGGAAACTTTTGACCAGCTTCTGGAGTTCTCTTTGCATATAGAGGGTCTTGATTGTGGTGCCCTTTATATTTTACAGAAGAACATTGGAGATCTTAACCTTGTATCTCATGTTGGACTTTCAGAAGATTTTGTGACAAGCAATTCTCACTATAGTCCTGATACTATGCAAAGCAGGATCTTCCTCATGGGCTATCCCCTCTACAAACTTTATTCCGATATCTTTCCGCATACACGTAATGATAAGCGTGTGGATGAAGGACTTCGTGCTACTGCGGTTGTTCCTGTGAAGTATGCAGAAGACATTGTAGCGGTTCTTTTCCTTGCGTCTCATGTCGAAAATGACATACCCTATGAAATCCGCACATCATTAGAGACCATTGCTGCACAGATGGGCTCTGTAATAGGTCGTATCGAAGCTGAGATAGATCTCCAGAAAAACCAGGACGATCTGGAATTACTTCTGGATAGCATTGAAGACCTCATATTTGTCCTGGACAAAGAAGGGTGCGTTCTTTATACAAATGAGGTCGTGACAAAAAAGCTTGGTTATTCAACAGAGAAAATAACCGGTATGAATTTTATAAAAATGTATCCTCATAATAAAGTGCTGGATGTAGCAAATTACTTTGGGGATGCTGTTTCAGGTAAAGAGACTGTGTTCACACTTCCTCTGCTAACAAGTAGAGGAATGGCTATTTCATTTGAGACTATGTTGACTAAAGGTAGCTGGAATAAACAGGAAGCACTCGTAGCTGTCTGTCGTGAGATAAACACTCGTGGTGTCTGAGGAGTTAAGCAGTTGCCAGTTTAAAGCAGTAAATTGAAATTAATAAAATATATATTATGATTTGACAAATATGGTCATTAGATAGACTATTAATATAGGATGGGACATAGATTATCCATGTGGTTGGGTGGTAATTTATTATAGACATAGATCCGCAACGTACGCTTGTACGATATAATGTAAAAGTGGAACAGGAGATGTCTCCCGAAGAAGTTGCAGAGAAGCTGTTCCCGGCAGATGAAACTATACGTGAAGTTGCAAAAGCTGTTTTTGAGGGTGACGAAGATGAGGTTGTGGAAAGTCTTCAGAATGCGATAGATAAAGGTAAAGATCCCATATCCCTGATAAATGATGCTCTAATAGTGGGAATGGATATTGTCTCTACACTTTATGATGATAATATGCTCTATCTTCCTGATGTAATGATCTCAGCTCAGGCAATGATAGAAGGGATAGAGTTCTGTAAAGGGCAATCAGAACAGGAGCATGAATATAAGGGCATGATCGTTTCCTATGTTGTAGAAGGTGACATACATGATATTGGAAAGAAGATCGTAACAGTACTTCTCAGGGCTAAAGGCTATGAGGTCATTGATCTTGGGAAAGATGTCCCTGTTGAAGAGGTTATAGCTGCTGTAAAAAGAGAAAAACCGATCATGCTCACTGGAACCGCCCTTATGACAACTACAATGCATGCATTTAAAGATGTAAATTCCCGTCTTCTTGACAGTGATATCAATGTCCCTATAGTATGTGGCGGGGGTGCAGTTACGCAGGATTTTGTTTCCCAGTACGGCCTTGGTCTTTACTGTGAAGAAGCAGCAGATGTTCCAAAGATCGCAGATGCCATACTGAAAGGATTTACTATTGAGCGTCTGAGGAAGGAATTCCACAAACATTGAGGATGGTTCATTTATGGATGCGAAACGCTATACAAGAATGGCATATGATGATTTTGAGGATATGGTATTTGGACATTCCCTTTATCCTTTAAGTACGGGTTTTGATCTGGAGATCGGTGCCGGCTACACTTCTGCCGAGGTAAATTATGCACCCAGACCTGAAGCGGGTGAGTCCAAAGAAAAACTCATTGATGAATACGAGAAGATCACAACAGATATCCTCCAAAGGATGGTTCAGGTGGGTTTTCCTTCTGTGGTGCTTGAGACCGAACATGTACTTCCGATGACCACAAATACTGAATGGGGGGCAGAGATCGCACATGCACAAAAGGCCATAATGGAAGAATATCATGATGAATATGGTATCAAATGTGCGTTACGCAATACTATTGCCGATATCCGTGGAGGTCGGGAAAGCCTGGACCTGCGTGGAGATCCTTATGATCTTCTTATGGAAGCTTTTGACCAGGTAGCCTCTAGCGGAGCTGATATGCTTTCTATTGAATCCCTTGGAGGGAAAAGTGTTTTTGACACTGCCATCCTGCACAATGACCTGCCTGGAATTTTGTTCTCTATAGGAATCCTTGGAACCATTGATGTTGATTACATCTGGTCGGATATAAGCAAAATAGCAAAGAGACATAATGTAATTGCTGCAGGAGATACCGATTGTTCCCAGGCCAATACTGCCATGTTCATTGCCGGGGGTCTCCTTGACAGAAAACTTGCTCACACAATGGCCATAGTTCCAAGAGCAATCGCTGCACCCAGGTCGCTTGCGGCATACGAGGCGGGTGCTGTGGGGCCTGGAAAAGATTGTGGTTACGAGAACACAATTATCAAAGCCATTACAGGAGTTCCTATTTCACAAGAAGGAAAAGCTTCCACATGTGCTCATTCAGACGTTATGGGTAATCTTACCATGCAATGTTGTGATCTGTGGTCTAATGAATCTGTGGAGTATCATGGTGAGTTTGGCGGTACAAGCGTCCAGTGCTGGGGTGAAACATTGTCCTATGACTGCTCAATGTTAAATGCGGCTATTGAAACCGGTTATGCAAATATTTTCAGGGATGTCCTGATGGTTTCGGACAGATACCGTGATCCGCAGTCATTCATACTTGCATTTGACAATGCATATCGTATTGGGGAAGCAATTGTTAAGGATGGCATTGATATCTATCTACGTGCCAGAAACGCTGCAATTGAAGCCTGTGATATTGTTGAAAGAGGTTCAAAAGGACAATTGGAACTATCCAAATTTGAGAAGGTCTCTCTGGCAAACGCTACCAAAATACTCCAATCGCTAACAGATGAAAAAGATATTTTTATTGAAACCCAGCTGGATAAGTTCAAAGCTGAGCTGGCTGAATTCAGGCCTGAGAATTATGGTTATTGAGATTTTTTATTTTATTTTTCAATTTTTATGTTATTGGACTGTTGTTCAGATGCCAATTGCGGTACTGTGCCGTTGTCCTGTTATTCATGATCATCTGTTAGTCAATTCAGGCGTTGCGCCGGAAAGTATTATTTAAGGGTTATGATGCTCATCACGGATGTTAATAATAAATAAATATTATACTTAAATTGTAATATTTAGACGCTCATCGTGGCTGTTGTGATGGTTTTTAATAATGGTTTTTATTTTTTTGTTCTTATTTAATTATAGTGTCTATTGAATTTGTTTTTAGGGTGTCGGTTAAATAAATTTAAACGTGGTTTGTTATATATAATTCTCGATTATTTAGTATATAAGTTACCCATTTTTGTTTATATTTAAGTTAATAAAAAGCTTCAATAGACTCTTTATCTCATTTAGATCTTTTTTATTTGTTATTGGATCATTGGGATATATTTTTATACGTGCTCAATTACCATACTGAGTAGTTATTGTATATAAAGATTTCTATATAAAATAATCTTCAATGTTGTACTGGTATATCAGATACCTGCTTTTTTCAGTATCAATAAACCTCTTTATGCCTTGGCATGCACTATGTAAAATAAATTGTTTTTAGAGAAACATTTATATATTAAAAATATATAATAGATATGTTTATATACTACAGTCTCAGATGTTTTATCAGGGTTTCAGAATGAAATCCTATGGATTGGATCGAAGACGAGCTTCTAACTGTAGAATGTTAGGCTCATAAATTAAAAATAAAAGGAAGTATAATATGACAAGTTTGGATCTAAACCCCAGTGAAATTCTGGTAAGGTACAATGTTAAAATGGAAAAGGCAATGTCACCAGAAGATGCAGCAGCTGAACTCTATCCAAAGGATGAGATCTATAGAGAAATTGCAGAAGCAATCTTTGAAGGTGAGGAAGACGACGTGATCGATGGCCTTAAAAAGGCGATCGATTCAGGAAAAGACCCAATTGCATTGATCGACGATGCTCTTATGGTAGGCATGAAGGTTGTTACAGATCTGTACGATCAGAGTGTAATTTTCCTTCCAAATGTCATGATGTCCGCAGATGCAATGCTTGATGGTATTGAGTTCTGTAAGGAGCAGTCTGACGAAGCACCTGTTTCAAAGGGCAAGGTCGTATGCCACGTAGCAGAAGGCGACGTACATGATATTGGAAAGACAATCGTTGCTGCACTTCTCAGAGCAAACGGATACGAGGTTGTTGATCTTGGACGTGATGTTCCTGTGGATGAAGTTATCGCTGCTGTCAAAGCCGAGAAACCTATCATGCTTACAGGCACTGCACTGATGACCACAACAATGTATGCTTTCAAAGCTGTCAACGACAGGCTTCTTGAAGCAGGCATTAAGATTCCATTCGCCTGTGGCGGAGGAGCGGTCAATGAGGACTTCGTAGAAACCTATGAGCTAGGTGTGTACGGCGAAGAAGCTGCTGATGCACCAAGGATGGCAGACATGATCGTTGCCGGAAAGGATCTTAGTGCACTGAAAGAGGAATTTCATACACATTAAAGAGGTGAGGAAAATGGCAACAAACAGATACACAAAGATGGCATATGAAAGTGCAGATGAAATGGTATTCGGTAAGTCAAAGTTCCCTGTAAAGGCAGGACTTGGTGGCCTTGAAATAGGTAGCGGATACACAACACCTGAAGTGAACTATGCTCCAAGACCTGAAGCAGGTGCATCAAAGGAGAAACTCATCAAGGAATACCAGAAGATAACCACAGATATCATGGACCGTATGGTTCAGGTAGGTTTCCCATCTGTAGTACTTGAGACAGAACATGTTCAGCAGATGACCAACAACCCTACGTGGGGAGGAGAGATCGCACACGCACAGAAGACCATCATGGAAGAATTCCACGATGAATATGGTATCAAATGTGCACTTAGACACACTCCTGGCGACATTCGTGAAGACCGTGACTTCCTTGGTCTTAGGGGAGACAAGTTCAATGTCCTAATGGAATCCTTTGAAGAAGTTGCTTCAAACGGTGCTGACCTGCTCTCCATTGAAACTATGGGTGGTAAGGAAGTATTCGATTATGCTATCCTGAGAAACGATGTCCCGGGTATGCTCTACGGAATTGGATGCCTGGGTACAATGGACATGGATTTCATCTGGCAGGAGATCGCCAGTGTTGCAAAGAAGAACAATGTCGTTGCAGCTGGTGATACAGACTGTGCTCAAGCAAACACTGCAATGTTCATTGCAGGTGGATTGCTTGAAAAGAATCTTGCTCATACACTTGCGACCATTGCAAGGGCTATCTCTGCACCAAGAACACTTGCAGGATACGAGGCAGGAGCTGTAGGTCCTGGTAAAGACTGTGGATACGAGAACACCATCGTAAAATCAATTGCAGGTGTACCCATTTCACAGGAAGGTAAGAGCTCTACATGTGCACACTCTGATGTCATGGGTAACCTTGTCATGCAGTGCTGTGACCTCTGGTCAAATGAGTCAGTCGAATACCACGCTGAGTTCGGCGGTACAACCGTGCAGTGCTGGGGAGAGTCCCTCGGATACGACTGTGCACTTATGAACGCAGCACTTGTAACAGGCAAGGAGAAGACCCTCAGGGACCTTATGGTACTCTCTGATAAGTACAGAGATCCACAGGGCTATGTGCTTGCATATGAAAATGCATACCGTGTCGGTGAAGCGATCGTCAAGGATGGAAATGATATCTACCTCCGTGCAAAGAACGCTGCACTCAAATCCGTAGAGATTATGGAAGAGGGTATGGCTGGTAAACTTGAGCTAACAAGGTTCGAGAAGGGCGCACTTGCAGACGCAAAGGCTGCACTGGTAGCACTTTCAGATGATCATGACACCTTCATGAGCGACTGTATGACCAAGTACAAGAAAGAAATCAAAGTATTCCTGCCTGAGAACTACGGTTTCTAAGCAGAGTGCAGGAAAATTTTCAGACGTGAATCGTAGCCCTGAACTTTCAGGGCTACTTAAATCACCTTCAAAATATGTATTGCACATATTTGATGTTATAATCACAAATATCTTCTTCTAAAGCATGCAGGTGGTGATATTCAAAAATCAAAAATTCCTAAAACTCCTTTATGTCCTTTTGATTTTTGATCATCAACAACGGGCGCAGATTTGCCCGAATCACATTAAAAATAATGTAGATTTATTGAACTGCATATATTATTTTATTATACTTTATGACATTTATTAATCGAATTAACGGAAGTGATCATATTTGACAAATAATGAAGAGATACCAGAGAACTGCATTTTATGCAATCCAAAGGATGAAATTCGCTTAATCGATAAAACAGCAGATCATGCTCCTCTGGGATTCATGGGTCTTGGTCTTGCGGCTACAATGCTGGGTCTTATGGGATCAGGATTCTTTGCAGATGCTACAATGGTAGTGTCGATGTCTATTTTCCTTGGTGGATTTGCACAGGTATTCGCAGGAATCCAAGGATGGAAGAAAGGAGATGTGTTCGGAGCAACTGCCTTTTCAGCTTTTGGTCTGTTCTGGTTCTCCTTTGCGTTCATATTGATGTCTGCAGGTCTTGCAGATGGAGTACTTGGCGCAGCCAGTGCAGGATCGCTTGGTTACTACCTTCTTATATGGGGCATGGTTTCCCTTGTGCTGCTAATTGTCACATTTAAGATAGGTATCAAAGCAATAATTGTAGTATTCATTACACTTACATTGACCTTCTTCCTCAATGCAGCTGCAAACTTTGGAATTGGGGTCGGACCTCTGGCAGGTTATGTGACCTTGTTACTTGGTCTTTGTGCGTTGTATACTTCACTTGCGCTTGTAACTAATTCTATATTTGGTAAGACAGTTGCACCATTATAAAACAGGCGTAGAATATGAGTTTAAGCCGGTCATATGGCCGGCTGTAACTTTTCTCTGAAAATGATCTATCTAAATATAAGTGGAATTTAAAGTAAAACCTAAAGTTAAATTTAAAATGAAAGTGAGATCTACAGTAAAAGAAATATCATTTGCGGTCGTTCTCATTTTACCTGACAATGGTAATGCTGATTAAAATGGTGATGAATAATGCAATATAGTCTGGGTATAGATGCAGGTGGAACATATACCGATGCAATTCTTGTGAGGGATTCTGACAAGTCAGTTGTAACTTCCAACAAGTCTCTGACAACATATCCTGATCTTATAGAAGGAATAAAGAATGCAATTGATGGTATCGATGAAGAATATCTCAAACAGGTAAAACTTGTGTCGCTTTCCACAACACTTGCAACAAACACAATTCTCGAAGATACCGGTTATCCGGTAGCTCTTATTCTTGCTGGGGATCATAATATAGAAAAGGATTTCCCGACAAATGACATTATTTTTGTTTCAGGTGGCCATGATCACATGGGAGAAGAGATGGCACCTCTGGATATAGAGGCAGTAAAGAGTTTTGTTCAGAGGGTTCAGGAAAATGTATCAGCTTTTGCCGTATCTTCACATTTCAGTATCCGTAATCCGGAACATGAACTTAGGGTAAAGGAACTGATAACAAAACTTACTGGCAAACCAGTTGTATGTGGCCATGAACTTTCCCAGGATATAGGGGCTTATGAAAGGTCGGTGACGGCTTATCTGAATGCTCAGTTACTTCCGGTTGGAAAAGATTTCATAGATGCAATCATATATGAGATGAAAAGAAGAAAGATTGATTCCAGACTTATAATGCTCAAATGTGACGGATCAGTAGTTGGAATCAGAGATGCACTGGAAAGACCCATCGAAACGATATTTTCCGGTCCTGCTGCAAGTCTGATAGGTGCTTCCTATCTTGCTGATATTGATACCTGTGCTGTCATAGATGTGGGTGGTACAAGTACAGATGTTTCTATGCTTTATGAGGGTGTCCCGGATATTAGTGAAACGGGCGCAGTGGTAGGTGGTTGGCAGACAAAGGTCAAAGCAATTCACATGGAAACATCTGCAATGGGTGGTGACAGTCATATATGGACAAAGGACAAAATTGTTTACATCGGTCCCAGACGAGTAGAACCGCTATGTCTTGCTGCAGTTAAATATAAAGGATTTCTAGAAAAGCTCAAGAGAATTGTAGTTCCTTCACGCAGGCTTTTTGATGAGAACATCCAGCCAACCAAATTCTTTGTGAGAACAAGTAAGAAGGTCGGTGAACTGACAGAGAACGAAGAAATGGTTCTGTCTGTTATTGGAAATGATCCGGTTTCATATGATGACATGTCCATGGGTCTGAAAAAACCTCCATCTTCCTTTGTACTGAGCTCTCTTATAAAGAAACGGCTTGTTCAGGCCATTGGTTTTACACCAACGGATGTGCTGCATGTGCTTGGCGAATATGATGAGTGGAGCACTGAGGCATCTAAACTAGGTGCGGATGTTATTGCAAAGCTGAACAACACAGGCAAATATGAGCTTTCTGTTGATCTGAAAAAAAGATTTGCTAGGAACATGGCACTTGAACTCATGTCTTACCTGCTGCCGGGAGTTGAAAGCACAGGAATCAAAAAAATAGTCGATGGAAAGTTCAAAACAATGTTTGACGTACAAATTCCAGTAGTACTTCTGGGGGGCCCTGTGGTAGCATATAAAGAAGAGATAAAGACGTTCATTAATGCTGAAATAATCGTTCCGGACTATGCTACAGTAGGTAATGCTGCAGGAGCGCTTTTTGGAAAAGGTGTCAAAAGGATAGAGATAATGATAAGGCCATTATCGCTGAGCGATCCTGAAAAGGATTTTTTTGTATTTTCTCCTGATGGCAGACTGAAGTTTGAAACATATATACAGGCATTGGATTTTGCTAATGATCATGGCAGATCGCTGATCTACAGCTATATGCGGGAATGTGGTATTCAGGAAAGCAACGTCAATTTAACGGTAACAGAAAAGAATGTTTCGCCGCAAGGGTGGAATCATCCTCCAATGGAATCAAAGATAACTTTTGTTGGTGTCGGTATTATTTGAATTTGAAAGCAGACAATTCTGTAATATCTGTTGGCTGTATCACATTGTTACCATCATGTACTGATACCTACTAGTAATGTCGCAAAAAAGTCATCGAGGGAGAAACTTAGGAATTAAATGAAATGTATCCCAACTTTATCGAAGAAGCAATTCACCAATGAAGATTGAGTACATACCCTTTTTTCTTCATATAATGCAAAATACCCTTAAAGAACCCCACACTTCACCACTATAAAAATCAGTTCTCTACCTGCCAACACTACGCAATTTAAATCTCACATCAATACAATATTTCCTAAATGAGTTCCATAATTGACAGGATAGTTCCGAAACAACGAAAGATGTCCATAAAGACAGGTGGATTGCTGATAATCGTAGAGAAAAACATTTTCCTTTTCTCCCTGTTGAATTTCCTGATGATAACAAGGCTTCGGTATTATAGTTCAGGGGACAGTTATTTCCTCATTATCTACTCTTCCTGCCTGATTTATTCCATAGTGGCATTCCTAAGGATGTGGATTATATACAGCCAAAGAACAAGTACAAGTGTATTTATGTAAATGTTGTGTAATTATACATACAAAAATTGCTAACCGGAAGTATCTGCAATGCGATCATCAAGTAGTAAACGAAGCCATGAAATACGGACAAAGACCATTGAAGAGGTTGCCAGAGATGCATCCAAAAATGCAAAGATAAATGCATTTAATTGTGGCATACCCGTTACAAGAATGCGCGGCAATGATATTGTAAAACTCTATCCTGATGGTAGTACTGAATTTATTAAGAAACTTGAAAATAGTTCAGTTACGCCTGAAAAGAGACAATATCACATATGATACAGCGCATGAGGGTATTTGCCGGACCTAACGGCTCTGGCAAAACTGCATTGGTCCTGTCAAAAAAATGCCCTATCCCAGCATGGTTTAATGATTGTGTCTTGTCAAAAATTGAATAGCTATCTATATAGCGTAAAATGCTGCTTCTTAGATATCTTTACATTTATCTTAATAGTGATTAACTCTTTTTCATACACTACATAATCTAAATATCACATGAATCCAATATTTCCTTAATGAGTTCTATAATTGACAGGATAGTCCCAAAGCAACGAAAGATGTCAAAAAGATAAATCCCATGGCTGAAAAGACAAACAACAACTTTCCAATTTATAATGACAATCGAAATAACCCCAATTATTGATGAACCTGCACTTGTAGTAAGCAACGACACAAAGGCGCTGATAATTGCCGATGTACACCTAGGGATAGAGTGGGATCTTTACAGAAGTGGCTTTTCGATTCCAAGTCGCATGAAACACGGTCTTGAGAGGGTTCTCGGCTACATTGAAAAGGTGTCCCCTGACAGGATTGTCCTGCTTGGAGATCTGAAGCATAATGTTCCCCAGATATCCTGGCAGGAGCGGGATGAGATTCCGTATTTCCTTTCCGTGCTCTGCGACCATACAATGGTAGATATCTTTCCAGGGAATCATGACGGTGGTATTGAGTACCTGCTGCCGGAAAGGAAGAACATAACCGTGCATCATGTACGTGGTTCTGTGATCGAGGGTGTGGGGTATTTCCACGGGCATACCTGGCCTGATCCGGCTCTGCTTAAAGCAAAATACATCATAGCCGCTCACAATCATCCTACTATTCGTTTAACTGACTCCCTGGGGTATGCCACAGTGGAACAAAGCTGGATAAGGACCCGTTTGAACCTGTCTGTACTGCAGGCACATTTCAGCAGTTTTGAGCTGGATAAAGAAAATGGCAACTGGAACGACCCTGAGCTGATAGTCGTACCATCTTTTAATGAATTGTGTGGTGGTGTTGCTTTCAATGAATCTCTGCATGATGACCTGCTTGGTCCTCTGTTCTCATCAAAAAGCGTGGATATTGACAATGCGGAAGCTTATCTTCTGGATGGAACAAATCTTGGGAAACTGAAGAATATAAGGAAGCTGGAAGAGAGTAAGATGCGTCCCTCAAGAAGAAAAAGAAAGGGAGCTAAGAAATGAGTTTCGACAATATATTCGATTCATTCGACCCACGGATACAGGCTGCCCTTGAAAAACAGGGTTTTAAGGCTCCCACTGAACCGCAGGAAAAGGTGTTTCCATATATACTCAGAGGTGATCACACATTTCTGATCGCTCCCACTGGTTCCGGAAAAACAGAATCTGCAGTCCTTCCCATATTCCATGCTATACTCGCCAAGACCCAGAAGCAAAGAATAGGGATATCTGCTCTTTACATTACTCCACTGCGTGCTCTTAATCGTGATATGCTCTCGCGTATCCAGTGGTGGGGAAAGGAGCTTGGCATTGATGTGCAGGTCAGGCATGGTGATACTTCCCAGTACGAAAGGCAGAAGCAGTCAAAGAAGCCGCCTGATTTTTTAATAACAACTCCTGAAACTTTGCAGGCAATGTTCACAGGTTCACGCCTGCGAAAGAATCTATCATATGTCACACATGTTGTTGTTGATGAGATCCATGAAATGGCCTCTTCTAAAAGGGGGACTCAGCTTGCAGTGGGTCTTGAAAGACTTGTAGAGCTTTCAGGCGAGTTCCAGAGGATCGGGCTTTCGGCAACGGTGGGAAATCCGCAGGAAGTGGCAAAATTCCTTGCAGGATCGCAGAGGGAAGTGTCCGTAGTTTCGGTTTCAATGCTCAAGCTTCTGGAGTTCAGTGTAGTGAATCCGCAGGTAACAGAAGATGATCTGGCACTTTCAAAGAAGCTGGCCTGCGATGTTCAGTTCGCTGCACATCTGCGTTGTGTCAGGGATATAGTCCTTAATAATGTGTCTACTCTTGTCTTTGTAAATACAAGACAAAGTGCTGAAGCTCTGGCAGCGGGTTTCAACATGCTGGAGCTTCCCATTGGCGTTCATCATGGTTCCCTTTCATTTGATTCACGTATCGAAGCAGAGGAATCATTCAAAAACGGAGACCTCAGGGGCCTTATATGCACTTCATCAATGGAACTTGGCATTGATATTGGTAATGTCGATCACGTGGTCCAGTATGGTTCCCCGAGGCAGGTTTCAAGGCTATTGCAACGTGTAGGACGTGCCGGACACAGAATACATGAGATATCCAGGGGTACTATAATTGCCATGGATGCAGATGATCTTGCAGAAAGTATGGCTATCTGCAAGCTGGCCATGGAAGGAAAAGTAGAGTCAATTTCTCCTCATATGAATTCCCTTGATGTGGTGGCCAACCAGCTTTCAGGAATGGTTCTTGATTTCGGGGAAGTTGAGATAGAAAGGATATACAGTATCCTGAAACGTGCATATCCTTTCAAAGACCTGCGCATAGAGGTTCTCAGAAAGGTAATCAGTCAGATACTGGATTATCGGATGGTCTGGCAGGAAGAAGGGTCGGATTCCATTAGTCGCAGAAGAAAAAGCTGGCAATACTATTATGAGAACCTATCCATGATACCGGATGAGAGGAAGTACGAAATATTCGATATTGTCACTGGCAGGTCGGTTGGTGTTCTGGATGAGGCATTTGTTATTAATTTTGCAAACCCGGGTGCTGTTTTCATTACCAAGGGTGCTATGTGGAGAGTCATTGAGATGCTCAGTGACCGTGACAGGATAAAAGTCGAACCTGTAAGGGGTATGGGGGAAATACCAAGCTGGGTTGGTGAGGAGATACCTGTGCCATTTGAAGTTGCTCAGGAAGTAGCCAGCATTCGTTCCTTTGTTGCTGCTATGATCCATGATGGAAAAGATGATGAGTATATCTCAAAAGAGGTTTGTTCTGTGTATCCCCTGGAACCTGAAGATCTGGAGGACTTGCTTTCTGTCCTGAGGGATCATGTTGAGGGTGGTTATCCGCTGCCTGACCAGCATATGTTCGTTATCGAGGACGACGGTGATGCTGTTCTTATAAACTCATGCCTGGGTCATAATGCAAATGAAACCCTGGCAAAAGTCCTCACTTCCCTGCTTGCTGCAAGGTATGGAAGTAGTGTTGCACAGGAGATCGATCCTTACAGGATAAGGATGACACTTCCACGCAGGATAAAGGCAAAGGAGATAGAGGTTCTTTTACGGGATATTCAGCCGGAACATATTGAACCTATAATTGAGATGACCCTGAAGAACACTTCCCTGATGAAATGGAAGATGGTGCATGTTGCCAGGAAGTTCGGTGCTCTTAGCAAAAATCTTGATTATGACAGGATAAGCATGAAAAAACTCCTTGAGATATATCGTGACACTGCAATGTATGATGAGGTCATAAGGGAAATATTCCATAGTATGCTTGATGTGGAAAGGGTTACAGAGATCCTTACAAGAATTTCCTCGGAGGATATTCTTCTTGTTGTCAGCAGTTCAACACCAATAGGTAGTTCCGGTTTTTCCATGAAACGTGATCTTGTGGCTCCTGAAAAAGCCGACAGATCCATTGTCATGGCTCTGAAGGAGCGTATCATGAATGACAATCTGATACTTTTCTGTGTTCATTGTAAGAAGTGGACCTCAAAAAGACAGGTGAAGAATGTTCCTGAAAAGATCATATGTCCGGTGTGTGATTCGGGACTTGTGGCTGCTTTAAAACCATGGGAGGAGGAAGAGATAAAGCTGGTGAAAAAACAGGACAAGGTCAGTTCAAAGGAGGATATCAAACGTATTCGCAGGGTCTACCGCAATGCCAATATTGTGATGACCCACGGGAAGATGGCAGCTATTGCACTTGCAAGCAGGGGTGTAGGTCCGGAAATGGCAACCAGGGTGATACAAAAAATGCGTCATGATGAAGAGGCTTTCTACCGGGATATACTGGTTGCTGAAAGGAACTATGCTAAGAACAAACGATTCTGGAGCTGAGGGCTTTTGATAGTCTGCTCATTTACTACATATCCTTTCACCTTTTTCTGTCAGTTGATATGCCTTCCCTTCAAAGTCCAGATCTGCGCCAGAACATGAAGGTGCTGCACTGCACGAACAACATGCAGAGCTCTTAGGTCCTGAATTATTGCACATTTCCCGGATATAACCCATATGTTGCAGCATAATAAGCCTGTTTTTCATATCGCTTTGACCTATCCCGAATTTTTCTGCCGCTTCCTGCAGTGTGCAGTTATCGATGAACAGGAGTTTCAGTGTTTCTTTAATCATTTGCACGCTCCATTCTCTTTAATTGGTTCAAACATATCTTTCCATTTGCTCAAAGCAAGCAGTGGAAGAATTGCCAGATATATGGCAGGTCTCAGGTCGCTGAGGGGTGTCCAGTCTGCAAAATCTTCATTTTTAAGGAGATAGGCTTCAAGCATATTCCCTGTGCTCACAAGTATGTATATTGCTGCAAAAATGAAGGATAGCAGGATGCCTACATATGCATAGGAGATACCTTCAGATATTCCCCCTCGCATCTCCATTACACCGTAAATGAACACTGTCCCTATAAGCAGCAATACAAATGAACCAATGATATCTGCAGGTACAAAGAGCGGACCGGTCAATGGAACAGACGCATCCGGTCCTATGAGGATCTTGCTTGCCCCTGATAATAACTGTAGTAGTCCTAAAATTATGTAAAGGGAGCCGCATATAATGGAAAAGACCATTATGAACCTGGTATTTGTCGTATTGTCCGTATCTTTTCCATTATTATCTATTTCTTTAATATCCAAGCAGTCTCCCTCCCTGATAGATCATGAATGCAACCAGCCATGCAACAGCAATTCCGTAAACAATGGCAAAAATAGTCCATTTCCATGAACCAGTTTCCTTTTTGATCACTCCCACCGTTGCAACACAGGGCATATATAACAAACTGAAAGCCATCAGAGAAAGTGAGCTAAGTGCAGTGATTCCGGGATCTGCCATAAGTCTCTCACTAAGTGCTTCTGAGCTGTCGCCGGACCCATAAAGAACTCCCATGGATGCCACAACAATTTCTTTAGCTACCAAACCGAAAATGAGCGCAACGGATATCTTCCAGTCAAAACCAAGAGGTTTTAGCAATGGTTCGACCACATGGCCCAGGCTTCCAACAAAACTATCCTCACTTCCGTATTCAACTCCCCAGGGGAAAGATGCCAGTAGCCAGATAAACACAACACCTACCAATATGATGGTACCGGCCTTTTTTATGTACATAAAACCATTGTCCCACATGTGTATAAGACTGGTCTTAAGTGTTGGAACACGGTAAGGTGGCAGTTCCATTATAAATGGTGCCGGCTTTCCCTTAACGATTGTTTCCCTGAGTAACTTTGCTGATGCAATGGCAACTACTATGCCCAGTATATACATTGCAAATATTACAGTACCTGCCTGCCTTCCAAAGAAAGTACCTGCAAATAATACATATATAGGTAGCCTGGCTCCGCAGGAAATGAATGGTACCACGAGTATGGTTATGAGCCTGTCCTTTTCATCTTCTATGCTTCTTGCAGACATAATAGCAGGCACATTACATCCAAATCCCATGAGCATGGGTATGAAGGACTTGCCGTGCATGCCTATTTTATACATGACCTTGTCCATGATGAAGGCTGCTCTTGCAAGGTAACCGCTTCCTTCCAGTAATGACAGCAAGAAAAACAAAATAAATATGTTCGGTACAAATATCAGTACTGCCCCGACACCTCCAATTATTCCATCCCCTACCAGGGATGCCAGCCATTCAGGTTGCAGGCTGGATGATACATACCCTGAGACCCAGGAAGTTGCAATTTCGATCATATCCATGAACGGAGTTGCAAAGGCGAATGTAAGTTCAAATGCTCCCCACATCAATGCGAAGAATATGGGAATGCCCAGATATTTGTTAGTAAGTACCCTGTCGATCATGTCTGATCTTGTCATTGTATCATTGGCCCGGGTACACATTTGGGGAAAGATCGTGTTGATAGCAAAGTAGCGTTTGTCGGCTATCTCCGCTTCATATTCTTCCTGGTTAATTGAATCGATGATCTCCATGACCCTGTCATATACAGGACTTTTAGCTATTTTTTCCCTGACATTGTTGTCACCTTCAAGAAGTCGTATAGCTACCCATCGACGGGGGTACCTCTTATCACGGCCTTCATCCTCAAGAAGCACCTTTTCGATCTCAAGGACCTTTTCCTCTATATCGTAGCCATATCCTATCTTATGACCATGATATTGTTTTATTTCTTTTTGTTCGATGACCTTGTCAAGCAGAGCATTAATTCCTTTTTTCTGGGTTGCAACTGTTCTTATTACAGGTGTTGCCAGGAGTTCCTCCATTTTATCGATGTATAGCCGGTCCCCTCTTTCTTCTGCAATGTCGCACATATTAAGAACAATGAGTATCTGCGAACCAAGCTCCATAAGTTGTGTGGTAAGGTATAGGTTCCTTTCCAGGTTGGACGCATCTACAACCTGTATAACAATATCCGGTTTTTCCTCTATTATAAAATCCCGTGCAACTATCTCATCCATGGAATATGCTGTGAGGCTATACGTCCCTGGCAGGTCTACGACCTCTATGTCATATCCCTTGTATGATATCCTGCCGCTTTTCTTTTCGACTGTGACACCGGGCCAGTTACCAACATGCTGTCTGGAACCGGTCAGCGCATTGAAAAGCGTGGTTTTACCTACATTCGGGTTTCCAGTAAGTGCTATCTTTATCTCCCTGTCTTCCATGGAGTGATCCTCTGAGAATATAGTTATAATAATAGTCATAAAATAATAGTCATAATATATGTGCCGTCATCTCTAAAAGACCCGTAAGAGATCCCGGATCAAAGTCTATTAATAAATATCTGTCTTGCTTCTTCTTTTCTGATCGATAAGTGATAACCCTTTATCCTGTAATCCATTGGGTCACCAAGGGGTGCATTCCTGACAAGCTCAATTTCTGTACCGGCAACCATCCCCATGTCAAAGAGTTTTCTTCTTGCAGGACCTTTTACCCGTACTTTTGTAATCCTGGCTTTCTCTCCGGGTTTGAGTGTGTCAAGTGTTGTTTCCTGAATATCGAGCAAATTGTTCCCTGTCCTTTTTGGTGATATCAGTAATCCATTTTTTTCTATTTAGTAATTTCGCATTACCTAATTTGTTTCTGCATGCAAAAAACGCAAAATATGTGTACTTTCAATTATGCTTGTTGAACAGCTGATAAAAAAGTTTATGCAAAAGGACAAGTAAGCAAAGTTCGGTTCTTGTCTATTCTTTTCTTTTTCCATGAACCGGACAGCTATCCTTTGTATCTGGATTGCAGCTAATATACTCGCCTGTTTCACAGTAATGGCTGAAGTGGTCAAGCCAGTAAGGCCCATCTTCCTTCATAGTCATAAACTCGACGAATTTGGTAAGGACCTCAAAGGTTTCAGGAGTGAGTACATGTTCTATTTTGCAGGCATCATGGTCTGCAATCTCTTCATTTAGACCGAGAATTTGTAAAAAGTCCCTGATGACGCCGTGTTTTTCCATGGTAGATTTCGCAATTTTCTCTCCTTCGCGGGTAAGTGTGACTCCACCGTATTTCTCGTAATTGATATACCCCATCTTGGTGAGCTTCTTGAACATTCCTGTGACACTGGGTGAACTGAGTTCAAGCTCCCTCGATACATCTTTGACCTGTGCATAGCCTTTTCTTTCAATTATCTTCTCAATTACTTTTAGATAATCTTCAGTTCTTTCAGTTCTCTCAGTTGTCATGTAAAAAACTACCTTAACTTGGAATACCTATTCTTATTAGTAGATTCTATGTAGGTTGTATATAAATATACCTATATTCACCACTTGCGATGTTTTATTCAATAGATGGTATTTTTTGAAAGTATCATTGACTTTTAAGATATCCTTCAAGCCTTTCCATGCATTCTTTTATATTCTCAAGGCTGTTTGCATAGGAGAAACGCAAGTAGCCCTCTGCCCCCTGGCCAAAATCAATGCCTGGTGTAACGGCAACTCCAATATCCTCCAGTATCTTTCTGCTAAGCTTTAGAGAATCATTTTCAAATTTACGGGCATCAGCAAGCACGTAATATGCACCCTTTGGTTCTGTTTTAACTCCAAATCCAATATCTTTCAGTCTTTTGATCAGATAAAGACGCCTTTTGTTGTATGTTTCAATCATTTCCTTTATCTGTTCCTGAGGACCTTCAAGAGCGGCGATCCCTACATACTGGACGAAAGTATTGGTTGAGATGAAGAGGTTCTGCTGGATCTTTTGCAGCGTTCTTATGTACTGTTTAGGTGCTATGAGGTAGCCAAGTCTCCATCCCGTCATGGCATAGAGTTTTGAGAAGCCATTAAGCACAAAAGCATGGCAGGACTTGTGCCGGATGTCACAATTATCTGATCGGGGCTGATGTCGACATTGAATTTGCTCTTATGCTTTGTAGCAATGGCTTTTCTTAGTTCTATAAGTCCCTGACTATGAGTGTATTTTGTGTTGCCTGAGCGCATTGCAGCCATTGCCGAATCACATATATGCGAAGCAGTGGGGAAATCAGGCTCTCCTATTTCAAGGTGAATAATGTTTTTGCCCGCTTCTTCAAACTGTTGTGCCCTTTCAAGTACTTCCATAACGTAAAAAGGCAAAATGTTTTCAACTTTTCTGGATAACATGGTACACATCATTGCTAAGAATTATAAGTTCAGCATTGAGTCGTAGCAATAAAAGATTTTTGTTCACATAGGAACACTGGTAAAAAAGAAGCTGGCAGGAATGTGCCAGCAATGTATATCTATTTTTTAAATGCTTGTTTTATCTACTTCTTTGCTTTTGCATACTCAACCAGTGCTTCCTTGATTCCCCACTTGAAGGCTATAATAACAGCAAGTCCCCAGGCAAGTGGACCAACAAACAAGTAGAAGATGCTTGTGTCTATGAGCATTGAATCAAGAGCAAGCATTATCACAATGAATGCAAGGAATCCGCGAAGAGCCGGGATCCATATATTACTTCCCTCAACATCCATGTTCTCAAGCATAGTTCCCATGTAGTCAGCAAAGAAATCAATAGCCAGTAGTCCTATAAGCAGTATAATTATTCCTGCAAAGAGATTTGGCAGGTAGTTCAGGATTGATTCTATCACTGCTGCTATCATGTAAAGTTCAAGGATATTAAGAGCGGCTGTGATAAACAGAAGGTAACCAAATGCCCTTACGATTCCGGATATGAGTCCCGATGTCGTCATATTGCTTGAACTCATTGCGTTTCCAAAACTTGTCTTTGATATATGTTCATCAAGTCCGGATGCAACCAGCACATTCTTTACAAGATCTGCAAAGAAATCAACTACCAGCAGTCCAATTATAAGTACCAGTATCGCAGAAAGAATCAGTGGTATATAGAGTATTATCGTTGTGATAAAATCTGCAACTATCTGGATGTTTAGAAGATCTATAATTATGACTGCAAATATCAAGTAGATGAACCACCGTATGGCAACTTCAAAGAATTCCACGGTTGTGATCTGTGTCCGTGATATCATGCTCCCAATAGAGGTCTTGTCTATCAGGTCGTCAAGTCCTATTTTATCAAGTACTTTCGATCCTATTCTTCCAATTGCCTTACCAGCTATCAATCCAACTATCAGCAGTACTATAATTGCTATCAAAGTAGGAATGAAAGCTATCAGCTGATTCATCATAACATATAAACTATCCATTATCGGCGTCGTAGCCATATTATCACTCCATTTGTTTGTTCTGTGCCGGAATGTTTCCGACTATAACCCACTTGTTTATAGAACAGTTTATTATATCTTTTTATTTCCTTATAAAGATACCTCTGACATATATAACAAACAATATATTTTATGTTATATGGGTGCCTAAGGTAATTGTTGAATATAATCTAAATGATATTATTTGAGCATTAATTTTGGCTTTTTATTTATATCTCGCTTCACTCAAATAGAAAAATGTATAAAATTATAAAAATATCTTAGAGTGTTTGACATTTGTACATTATTGCACGTTAGCATCCTATATTTTGTTGCAAGATTGCATTTCTTATTCTATGATTCGTTTCAGGCCATCTTTTCAAGTATACCAATATTTTTTTCATCCGTATTTAGCAAGACCAGACTAAAATATAATATTGCACCCAAGGTATTGAGAAATATCAAAACAAGCGACCAGATAAGTTTTTCATGTTGTCCAGGCAGAGGAAAATTATTTTCTTGTCTTTGTAAACAGTCAATTAACATCGAAAACCAGAAGATGATGGCAATTGCAATGATTCCTATAAATCCAAGACTAATGTGGAATACTAAAGGAACTGCTATTAAGAGCAGAATCGCTAAAATAATCCACCCCATAATCCATTTATAGTCATACACTCAACTAATTGTACTTGAATTGATACATTTTATTCTATGAGAGGAACTGACCGTATTATTATTGAGAAAAGGCCAAAACCTGACGATCTTGATGCTTTAATAAAGAAAGAAAAGAATTTCAGGGTATTGAAAAGACTGTATTTTGTTAAACTTAGATACTTAGGTGATTCTGTAGAAATGGCAGCTGAAAAAGTTGGTGTTACCAAGAAAACAGGATACAATTGGCAGGAAAAATGGAACAAAGATGCTTATGAGGCCCTGATTCCACATTTTAAAGGTGGAAGAAAGTCCAAGTTGTCTGATGAAGAAAAAATAGATCTAAGAATTTCATTGGAAACGCTGGATCAGTGGACAACAAAAGAAGTTTTTGAATTGATAAAGACAAAATATGGAGTACACTATTCACTAAAGCAGATCAGAGAAATATTGAAAGGTTTTGGTATGAAATGCTCAAAACCTTATTGTTTCGATTACAGAAAGCCTAAAGATGCTGATGAGATCTTAAAAAAAACTTAAATGTAAGATCTCAAAAATTGTTGAGGGTAATGATGATAAATGTGTAATTGGTTTTCTGGATGAATCATCTCCGCAAACAACAGCAAATACTCAGAGATTATGGTCGTTCAAAAAACCGGTGTTCTACAAAAACACGACACGTATAAAGGCAAATGCGTTTGGATTTTATTCTATCAATGGAACAAATGTGATCGATTTTAAAGAATGTTCTAAATCACAAAATATCTGTGAATTCTTAGAACATATACGAAATAAAAATCAGGGTAGAAAGATCGTGATAATTATTGATAATTTCAAATCTCACCATGCAAAGAAAATGACTGCAAAAGCTGAAGAACTGGGAATAGAACTGCTGTTTTTTCCCCCTTATTCACCTGACCTTAATCCCATAGAATTTATATAGAAAGTATCAAAAGGGTTATTTCAGATACTTTCATCAAGTCGAAAGAACATTTAAGAAACATAATCAGAGACGAATTTACAAAATTAGCAAGATCATTATCATTTGCAAAGAGATGGATAGAAAAATTCAAATCTTGTCTTGGAAGTGTAATTGATTGAGGGCGTAACTATAATAAGTACATTAAAATCATATACTACATATCACATCTGGAAATTATATCCAATAGAATTATCTCATCATTTCTGGAAAGAACATACTTTCTGGACAGATGGATATTTCATCTCTAGTATCGGAAACGTCAGCGAACAAACTCTTAGAGAATATATCGAAGAACAGAGTTAGAATATGTCAAAACAAAACAAAACAAAACAAAGCATATAAGTTTCGATTATATCCAAATTCTGAACAAATCGAATTCTTCGTTAAATCATTTGGATGCTGTCGATTCATTTTCAATAGAATGCTTGGAGATAAGATAGAAGTAGATAGCTTGGCTCTTGCTAATGAACAACTAACTCTCCAGCAAGCTTTCAAAAACTTCTTCAGGGATAAAAAGATAGGATTCTCTAAATTCAAGAGCAGAAAGCACTCAAGAAGAACATGT
>JAVEPM010000161.1:0-4623 GCA_034008115.1 Methanolobus sp. | reverse complement strand
ATGACATTTGTAACGTTGGCGGCTAGCAGCCATACCATTCTTTTTATGACTGGAACTCTTACATCTTGGGCAGTTCATAAAGAATATAGGTTCTTATCATATATAACTACCATTTATTAACAATGCCCACTATTTTTATTATATGGTCTTCGATATCATAGTATCTCCCAAATTTCAATAATTCAGGAGGGCTAGTTTTCGAGTAAAGTGCCAGAGCATATGAGTTATATATTGAACTATTTGGGTCTATCAAGATAGTGTGGATCACGTGGTCTTTAACTTTAAGCTTTTTTACTGTAAAAATAGTAGCTTGTATCACTCATGACCTTTAGATCATATTTGTAAAATACGTCTATTGCTGTGGGATGAACTGACCTTTTGCTGACTATTTTGTCTTTGTCATCAAGCTCAGCATCTATTTTGAATAAGAATTCAGGTCTCCTCTGCCATATTAGAACAGCTCTGTTAGAAATGTCTTTAAGGTTTTTATTTGTCCGGTATCTCCAGTAGTCAGCGACAAAATTCCTGATCAAAAGGTGGCGCTTACTGAAATAATATTTGTTCTTTTTTTGGAGAACGATTCCATACTTTGCCAGTTCATGAATTGCAGATGATACCGTTTTTCTGTTCAGTCCGGTCATTTCAGCAATTTCTATTATTAAATGCGGATTCTTCAGGACACTTAATACATGTAAGGATGAAACTGTAAGTATATTGTTCAATGGAAGGCGTGGTATTCTATTAGATTTTCTCTTAATGACTGTGAATGTAGTGATTCGGAACGACTGACGTAGACATGCTGAAATCTCTTTTCCTTTTTTATCAAACCTGCAGCTTCAAGTAAATTCAATGCTTTGGAGACTGTGGAATGCTCCAAGTCCAGCAATGTTGATAACTCTGATATAGTCCTTGGATGAGTCCGTCCTTCTTTTGTTTGCGAAGAACTTGTATCTTTTTCAAAGAACTTATCAAGGTCATACCCATTTATTTCCAGCACACTCTTAATCTCCGAGATCCTGCTGTTCTCGAAGTGTCCTGAATACATCTGAATGCCCAGAAGCCAATTTCCCTCAGGATTTTTTTCTTTCTCTGATGAATATATCAAATAGTTTGAATCAGTATCTTCAACTTCCAGAAGCTTCTTAATCTCAAAAAAATTATCATCAAATACCTTTAATTTGATATTGTGCTTTGCCAGCTCATCTTCTATTTGAGCAAGGCTCTTTTCATCTGCCGTTTCCTCCTTGTCATACCAAAAGACTATCTTCATTTTTTCATAGTCTTCTTTTTCGGCAAATTTCCTGAGAAGCGTTTGAAGTGTTTTCTCTACGTTGACCATGTTGATGCACCCGATAAGTGTATTAAAGCCAACTGAATTTCTTATGAAGTCAATTTTTGAATTACTTCAATGATCCTATAGACTAGAGTTGCTGGATTACTATTAGTACAGTTCAGTTCTATCATCTTTCTGCAAGAAGACCACCCGTTTTAACGGGTGGTGGTGGTTGACTTTACAGTTAATTGTTAAAATGAATGTCCGTGTTCAAGTTACATTTAGTGCTTCATGGATCTTATCACAGGCTCTAATATTGTTTTTAAGATCTTCTCTGATCTCGATCTTTTCATCTTCCGAGAGGTCTACTGTTTTTTCTAAAGCGTTAAGGGCTTTGTCAAGATATATTTTAGCAATATTTGGTTGACAATAAAAAACAATATCTGCAACATTGGAATAAAGAAAAAAATCATCACCAAAGTTTTTGCTAAATCTTTTTGCCATACTTTTTAAAGCTTTGATATCCCCTTTGCCTTCAAGTTCTAATATATATACTCCAAACAGATCAAAGTTAAGTGGACTGTCATGTACCAGATAATTAACTCTTTCTTCGTCACTCATTGAAATAAAATCTTCAATACGTTTTTTATCTTCTGCGTCTAAAAAATCGAAAGGGTCGATGTCATCTTCTTCGATATCCTTATCATCAGGTTCATTTCTAACTAGCAGGGATGATATCATATCATCTGGAATATTGCACTTTCTAGCAAGGTTCTTTATTGTATTCTCTTGCTTTAGATCGTCTTCTGGTGAATTTAGTCCAAAGAAATAACAAATCCATTTCAAATACGCCCGATTATCAGGAATCCATAATCGATTGTCAATTGACATCAGAATGTAATCGATCACTAATAAAAATTCATGAGTAGTAATCGGCTCATCACAAATAACATCAACTATTTTTTTAAATAATTCCAGTTCAAGCGCATCTTCATAAAAATCATGAGTCTTATCAAGATTCGATCGTAAATGTTTCAATATTTTGATTACCTTTTTGTCTGTTAGTTTCTTGTCCTGGAAGTAATAATAAGTAGCAATAGTATGCTCTAATGTACCAATATAGTAGCTATATTCTTCTTCCTTCCCCTCAAGAGTGTCAGTTGTCATTAATATTTCAGGAGTCGGAAGAAGTATTTCTGCTATCGTAACCTCATTAGGAAACAATATCTCCGGTCGATCGTCAATAATATCATTATAATCCATATTTAATACCTTCCACATTCAGATTCAAATTTAAACTTAAACTTAAATTTTAATTTTCACAACTTCCCAAGTAATCCCTTAAACTTCTCATAATTAACCTTAACGCCATCGTCAAGATCGATCTCCACATAAGCATCAGCCTTGTTCTTCAACAGCTCATCATAAGCCATGATCTCCGTAATCTTCGCACTCAGTTTAGCTTTCTCCTGAGCATCCCTGTTGCTATCAAGCATCTCCTTCTGTGCATCGAGCTTAGTCTCAAGTTCCAGCAAATAATCCATCTTCATCTTAGCAAGGGTCGTCTTATCATACCTATGCATATAGACCAGAGCATTGAATGCCTTGCCCTTACCTCAAGTGAACATCCAGTAGATCGGCTGCTTATTATACATCTTCAGATGGTCCTTGTAGAAATTCTTGATAAAGTAATCCCGAATAACTTCCTCAGACCCTTTACTTATCTTCTTCGACAACGCCCTGGCAATAAAGTCCAGATTCTCCGAAAGCGTCTCCTCTCCAAAGGTATATTTCAGGAATTCCTTGAACTGTAGTATGGTGGATCGCCCAATTCAAGCATGTCATCGTCTGAGCCGATTGGAAAACCTTCTATCTTACGAAATTCTGGGTCTTGCAGTTTTTCGCGTAGTTTTTCGGTGAAGTAATTGCGACGTTCATCTTCGCTCTCGAAGGTAATGCCAAGGCAGGTAACTTTTTTAGAAGATTTATTATCGTATTCAGAGAAATTGTCATTTAAAGTGGTATTTGTCATTTTTCATTCACCTTTCTGCCTTCAAGGATGTTGCGCTCACGTCTGAGTTCCTTTTCCAGTTCTTCTTCTGTAGGCAGATAAGTCATATATTTTGAAGCAAAAAGCTGTCTGCTTTCATTCAGAACAGAATACTTGGCAATAGATTCATTCTTTTCAGAGCACAGAATAAGTTCCACGGTTGGATTATCACCTGTTATCTTGAACTTATCTTCATACATGCGAACGTAGCTATCCATCTGCCCTATATCCTGATGTGTTAGTGCTCCTATCTTCAGGTCGATCAATACAAAACACTTAAGGATATAATTGTAAAAGACCAGGTCCACAAAAAAATCTGTATCTTCAAAACGCATCCTCTTTTGTCTGGCAACAAATGAAAAACCTTTCCCAATATCCAGAAGAAAACTTTTCAGATTATCAATAATAGCTGTTTCCAGAACCTGTTCACGCAGTCCGGGATACTCCTTCAGATTCAGAAACTCCAGTACGTAAGGATCACGAATAAACTCTTCAGGTTGTACCTGCTTTATCTTGTGCCTCCTCACGCACAGACATTTTATCCTGGCTTGCCAGCAAGCGTTCGTAATACAATGTGGATATTTGCCGATCCAGTTGCCGGGTGGACCCGTGCTGGTCAGCTGCCTCATGCATATACCATTCACGAGCAGTTTCATTATCCACACGTAAAAGCAGCCGGTAATGGGTCCACTACAGTTCTTGCCTTAAACTATAACTATTTTCCATGGATTCATGACTCAATGCGTCACATTTTGGGAACTTCAGATAGAACTGCCGCATATATCTTAGATTAGAAGCATCAAAACCCTTCCCGAATTCCTTCGTAAGACGGGCGGACAAGTCACTTAATACAGCTTTCCCGTATTCTGCACGTTCTTTTCCCTTCTGTTCATGTTCCATTATCAAGTATCCAATCTGCCAATAGGCTTGCACCATGGTGAAATTGATTGCCTGATAAGCATTATTTCGGGCATGTTGCAAAACGGAATGTATATTACAAAAAAGTGAATCTAACTGTCCTAAATCGTGTTCTTTTACGCCCATCAATGCTTCAACCCCTCACACAAATAAAGCAAAAAGTACACGTCTATTTATTTGTATGCTTCAAATTAACATTAATGACAGGAACATCAAGTTCGTTTGCAACATTGTAAAGGACAGCAGTTTTACCAGAACCAGCTTTTTCAACTAATGTGCCAGCAATTTAAATGTAATGCTATTTTATAGCCCTTGAATGCATTATATACTTTTATGGTTCAAATAAAACTAAAGGCTGATGAAGTACGATACTTGAATGACT
>JAVEPM010000160.1:0-4655 GCA_034008115.1 Methanolobus sp. | reverse complement strand
AAAAAGAAAGTTGGGAATTATTAAAAGAATATCAAAACAAATTACTAAATTTGACATTAAAATGGAAGAAATTGGATTTGGTAACTCGCTGATTATCAATGATGAATTTTTACGTTAGTTGGAAGCCGAGAAAAAAAAGACAGCGGTATGAAAAAAAGATTTTTGCTGCATAAAGACAGAGAAAAAAAGGAAACAGCCGACGCTAATTTAGCACATTTGCAATTCGCACAAGCCGACACACGACCAAAACTTGCAAAAGAGCTAAATTTTGCCTGCCCACCTGCTTCGTTTATAGTTTTGTGCATATTGACAATGACTTTCTTCGTTGAAAGATTGACTGCACAGACACCGACACCACAATTTGAAAGTTTCAAACAGGTAAATTTAGGAAATCAATATTATACCAACAGCACACTGACACAGCAGAATCAACAGACCCCGACACAAAATTATTCGATGGGTGGAAATGCTCAGGATATTACAAATCAACAAAACAGACAAGCTATGCAACAAATGGGTTATAATCCGCCAGTTGTTCCACCTTCTGACCCGTATTTGGCTCATCAATTCATAATAAACCAGTACAACCAAACTCAAAATAAATCATATCAGCAACATCAAGAATTATTGCGCATACTAAACGAAGTTAATTCAGAAAATAGTAGCAACCGATTTGACATGAGTTATTATTCAAGTTCCGATTTTCTCACAAAATTCCAATCTTTTACTGATGCATTTAATACTTTGAACAATATGTTGACAGGTGAAACGCCTTTATCAATAAGTAAATCATACCTAACAATTGAAAACGCTTATGGAAATACATATTTGACCGAAAAAGAATATAACGACCTAATCAACCAATCTGCAAAATTTATAAAACAATGGCTTATTGAAAATGGATTTAATCCAGCAAAGAACGAAGATTTGCATTATGGTTTACAAAAATTTATGCGGGACACTTTGACAATAACCATAAAATTACCTGACAATAATTTTGTAAAAACAACAACGCATATTCCATTTGCTTATGACTATCAAGATTTTCAAGCCGAAAAAGATTTTCAGAATTATTTTATGACCAAATGCCTTGCAACAGGAACAGGACAATGCAATAGTTTACCAGCAACTTATCTCGCCATAGCAGAGAAATTAGGAGCTAAAACATATCTTTCATTTGCTCCGCAACATTCGTTTATTAAATATCCCGACAGTAAAGGAGCAATACACGCATATGAGCCAACTTCCAACTGGAAAATTTCAGATAAATGGTATGTTGAACACATGGGAATAAATCCCTCAGCCATTGAAAGCGGTATTTATCTTGACACACTCAACAAAAAAATGATTGTTGCAAATTGTATGCTTGATTTGGCATTTGGCTACATGAAAAAGTACGGTGCAACAGATGGAAAATTTGTTACTGATTGTATAAATTCAGCAATGCAATTGTATCCCCGAAAAAACAACATTACAGCTTATTTTCTCAAAGGTTCATTGTTTGCTCGGCAATTAGAATACTTGCTTTACTCAAATGGAATAAAAGACTTAAAAGATATGGGAAAAGTACAAGGAGCAACCGAATTATATCAGGCATTACTTCAAAATGAAGCTATGATACAAAAATTAGGGTATCAGGAATTACCCGAAGCAATGTATTTAGAAATGATGCAATACCACGAATTTAGAGGAAAACTCCAACAAAATACGAATACAAAACAAAAACGGAACTTATTCTCAACATCAATGAATTAGTAATTTTAATATATTTGGAATATGAAAAAAATAACAACTCTATTGACTATCGTTTTATTGCAAACAGCTACGCTCTTTGCAGTCAATGAAAATGACACGCTTTCAAAACAGAAGCAATGTTTCTATGATGCAAAAACAGAAATCGAGAACATGCTTTCTGGTAAAATTCCGCTTGATTATGAAAGAGCGGTATTTATTACTGAAAATGCATATTGGAATAATAAAGTGGATTATACTTTATTTCAAATTGTTATTGATTTTCATTCAAAAAATATTAAAAATCTGGCAGAGGCAAACCGTAATGAAAAAGAACAAAATTTTAAAGCAACGTTATTAGAAACAGTAGAACAAAAACGAGAAAAGTATCAGAATTTACTTTATAATTGGGCTATATTTACCTATTTTACGGATACAACCATTCTTAAAACCACATTAAATGATAAAAATTATATTTTTCATCATTTGCCTTACGAATATTCATTTAACGACCCACTTGGTGTACTCGATTGGAAAAATTCACAAGTATTTAATCTGTTAGATAAGAACAAAGCCAACTGTTATGCAATGACTTCCTTCTTTAAAATACTTGCTGAACGCTTAAAAACAGATGCAAGTATTGGAATTGCACCTGGGCATGTTTACATTACCCATATTGACCAAAAAGGAACACATTACAATATTGAACTTGCAAACAGAGCATTTCCCGGAGCTGGCTCAATAATGACATTAACATATACACCTGTTGAAGCAGTTCGCAACGGTATAGCTATGCGAACATTAGATTCAAAACAATCAGTAGCCTTGTGTTTGATTTATCTTGCTAAAGGTTATGAACATAAATTTAATGCGAAAACAGATGACTTTTTGTATCAATGTGCAGAAACTACTTTGAAATATGATTCGCTTAATCTTAATGCTATGCTATTAAAAGCAGAAGTATTGGAAGAAAAAATTGTGAAAAGCAATAAAACTGTTGCTCAACTCCAAACCAACAAAGAGTTTAAAGAATATCAGAATTTAATCGTTATACTTTTTGAAAATGGTTATAGAGAAATGCCTCTTGATATGAAAAATTTAATCATTAATCGGTTACAAAGAGATAGTTTAGGTTTAATCTTAACAGACCATACACCAAAGGGATTTCAAACAATAAACCCTAAAGACGACAGATACGCAACATTATCTTGGGGAATGTTCGACGAAATTCACGAACCTAAACTTATTGAGCAATACGGAAGAACATTGTTAAACACAAAAACAAAGAAGATTACAAAATTTGTTACTGCCGATTCTCTTTATAATAAATACCCAATAGACCCTGTTGTTTTCGCTTGGCAGATTGACCCGTTGGCAAGTAAATATCCGAATATGAGTCCTTATGCGGCTTTTAATAATAATCCTATTTATTTTATTGATGACGATGGTAGAGAAGGTGTTGCTTCTGTTAAAAAAAATGCTGATAATTCAGGGGGTACAGTAACAATTAAAGCAGTTTATTTTGTTGAAGTTGGTCCAAATGGATTTTCTAAAGAACAATATCAAAGCATTATGGGGATTAATCAAACTTTAAATTCTCAGAATTACACAATTACTGATGAGAATAGTCAATATAAAGGGTATAATGTTCAGTTCGATTTACAAATTGTTGCAGTTCCATCGCAAGAAAAAGCACAATCATATGCAGTAAGTGAAAAAGAGCTAACCGATGCAGGTGCAAATGCAGGTATTAATCTGTTAGCTTCAAATTTACCTATTGGTAATTCAATGATTTTGACTGAACAAACTGAATTTGAAGCAATACCATCTGTTCAAGAAACTGCTAAACAGAATAATGTTGGTCCATCCGCTGTTTTGGGGATTACTTCATCTGATTTGCAACATATTAATATCCCATCTAAATCTGGTAGCACTTTATTTACAATACTCCATGAAGTTTTTCACACTCTTTATACAGATAAAGACGGAGCTACATCGGGTATTGGAGCTGGTAAAAGTTTACCAAACGAAAGTGATATAAATGATATGATGAAGGGTTTTGAAAATAATAATAGAGTCGTAACTGAATAATATCTACTAAAATGAAAAAAATAAATATACTTATATTATTAATCAGCACATTCTTTCTAAATAGCTGTAAAGCTCAAAATAATTTTATACTGACAGGAAGAGTATACGATGTATCTGATAACACTCCATTACCATATTCTAAAGTTATTTTAATGAATGATACTATAAAATATAAGGAAGTTTTTACTGATTTTGATGGAATTTTCAAATTTGATAGCATCCAAATAGGTATTTATAATCTTTCTGCTAATCCAGTAGGTTACAAGCCTATTGTATTATATGATATTCATTTACAAAATACGAATACTTTTGATATTGGTTTTTCTCAAAATATAAAAACGAAAATGATTAAAGTTGACTGGAATGGGGGCTATATTTCAATTATTGATAGTTCTGGAGTGTTTAAATGTATTAAGCAGAAATAAGCCACAGCAAAGTCAAGCACATTTGCAGGTCGCACAAGCCATCTCACGACCAAAACCTACAAAAGAGCTTGCCTTGCCAACACACGGTCAGACAGAAAATATGCAGCAAAAATGAAAGACAGAATAACGAATGACAAGAACGGCCAGCTTGTAACATGCGGTATATTTTATTGCCGAGATAGTGCTAAAATCAAGGACTGTGGCTCGCTTCAAACTTCATCGTGGCTTGACAGTGACATGCTCCGAAATCGGCAACAAAAACATACCGCTATCCGTTAGCACCAATCCCCCTTCGACTAAAATATCGATGAATATTTTCGCTAACGATTGTATCTTTACATTGAGTTTCATGTAGAGACCGGTTTTCAAAATGGTGCTTTTAAAGTCCGAGCGCAATCCTGGTCCGAA
>JAVEPM010000039.1:0-30430 GCA_034008115.1 Methanolobus sp. | reverse complement strand
GGCTTGATAAAGTGGTTGAGAGGAAAGTGGCAAATATGACTGATGAATTATGGGATATTTTAAATCTAATGGGAAACGAATGCAAAAGATATTATGTTTGAAGGGATACGTGCGGAAAGTGAGATACAAAACACAGATGAGGAGCTCTCACTTGAACTAATCAAAAAGCTGCACATGTTGTGTTTTGAAGGCTCAAAGAAGTTCGCCGGCAACCTGCGGGATGTTGAAGTGGTCATAAGGAATGCCTACGGCGAAGTTGTGCACAGGGGAATTCCAAAAGATGAGATCAGAAATGAACTGGAAGAGCTTGCAAGTTGGTACAAAGAAAATTCAAATGATCTGAAGCCGCTTGTGCTTGCTGCACTGGTACACAATCAGTTCGAGTTCATCCACCCTTTTGAGGACGGCAACGGCAGGGTTGGAAGATTACTATTGAATTATGTCCTGCTAAGACATGGTTACCCGCCAATTAACATATTGTTCGAGGACAGGGGAAGATACTATCGGTGTTTGCAGCAGTATTCAAGTGAAGATAAACTGGAGGATACGCTTGAGTTTTTGGTTGAGCAATATAGGAAGGGGCTGGATTGAATGGGTGACTACATTTTGTGATGGGATTTGTGGTCAGCTGTTAGGATGCGTAGAAACCGGTTCCTTGGTTACCACCATTTAGTACTCTCCCTGCATTTTTGTAATTCATTTTTATCTTTTGGTTTTTTGAATACAAATAAATGCTCATGTGCTATTAAATGAAAATTATTACTCTTTTGATTCCAGAATTTATAGCCACTTGTATTCCATTGATGTTTTATTATATTTTCTTTTAGTATGAAACCACTTTCAAGGAAGCATTGCATTACTCTTGTTGAGAGAGGCACATAATGGCTTTTTCTGCGAGTATCTCCAACTAAAATTGCACATACCTTACCAGGTTTCAACACACGAAAAGATTCTGCTGCAACATTTTGTATTGTTTTTGCAAACTCATCTATATCATGTATTTGTGACATGTCTTTTTCCGTCAAATCCTGAGTATAGACAATGATATCAGCATATGGAGGATGAAGTGTAACTAGATCAACGCTATTAGATTCAATCAAATCCAAATGCATAGCATCTCCAATGTAAGTTTGGATTTGAGGTTCTTGATAATTAACATTAGGATTATATTCAAAATCTAATCGATTTCTTGAAATTATGATAGCATCTGGATTTATATCCACGCCAATAGCATTTCTCTCTAGTAATTTACACTCAACTAAAGTAGTACCACTTCCAACCATTGGATCTAGAACCAAATCACCTTTTTCAGTATATTTTAAGATCAAGCATCTTGGAATATAAGGAGACCAGTTGCCCCTGTAATTTCCCCTGTGCGTTGCCCAAGAACCGCGATCTGGAAAAGACCATATAGTTGTATTCGTTTTAAGATCATTAACTGATGGTTCAAACTCTGATATTTTCCATTTTTTAGGGAGAAATATTGATTTATTTGCTACAACTACTGAATTGCATTTTTTATAGAATTCTTTATAACTCTCATATGTTACGTTTTTCATTGTTTGCATTGAATCTACCTTTTTCTAAAAGTAAAGCAAACCACAATGGTATTAAATTTTACTATTTGATTAATAAATAAAAAAGAAAAAATAATATTTCAGATAGTTGATGTTATATTATAGCTAGTATAAAACGATCATTACAGTGCATAAGGTTAAATAACAACTTCACTCAGAATCTATGTTTACTCTTCAAGATACCACAAATCCTCACGAATTTCACTATATTTGCTATGCTTTTTGTTTTCTTTATGAGTATATTTAGCTGCTGGTGGCTGTCTGTTGCAAATACTCATACACATGTTATCGATTTCCTTGGGACCATCAATAAATTGCCTAACCCATCCTTGATAAAACAGGGTTGGAGGATCATACTTACTCTCTTTATTATAACAATAATCTTGCTCAATTATAAAAAGTTGATGAAGATTAGCAGTCAATTTCAGTGAGTTCAGTGAATGTTCAAACAGCTCATTTTCAATGTGTTTTATTTCTTCATCTGGACAAGAATGATAAAATATATTATCAAAACATATCAGAAGAGTTTCTTTTAAATCTGGTCTTGATCTCGTGCGGAGATACAGATCGATCATTACCCTCAAATGATTTGGCCTAAAAGAACGCTCCTTATTTTGAATCCATATTTGAAAATTTTTGTTTACATCATAATTTTTAAATCGTCTTGACAACTGAGATGGCCTCAGTATAAATAATTCATAGTCCTCACCTTTACAAATGTACTCTTTTGTATCGAAATCCAGTTTTTTGACAACATTAAACATTTCATCATAATGCATTTAGAAGCTCAACCCCGTAGTCACTTATCTTGTAAACCTTTCCAATTTTATCAAGGGGATTCAAGCAAACAATCAATCCTTTTTGATTTAATTCTTTGAGAGTAAATGAAGATTGAGAAAGAGATATTTTCAGTTGGTTTTTAATTTCATTTGCAGTCAACGGACTGTTAGAATTAGATAATAAAATTAGAACGTCCTTTCTTCTTGAACCCCTTTTTAACCAAGCAAATAGCTGCCAATCCATTATATTATTTCAAAGTGAAGATTATATTTAAATAAAGTTAAGAACATGTTAAGAATAAGTAAAATTATATACACATAAAACAAGATGAAAACAAAATGTTATACTACAAAAAAAATGATTTTAAACTCCTTCAAGGAGATTCTCTAAAAATACTACCCAAAATAAAAAAAGAATCGGTTACAACTATATTTGCAGATCCACCATACAATCTGTCCAACGGAGGTATTACTTGTAAAGCAGGAAAAATGGTCAGTGTCAATAAAGGAGAATGGGATATATCAAAAGGTTTTGATGCGGATTTTGAGTTTACATATAACTGGATTAAAGCTTGCAAACGTGTGCTGAAACCCGATGGAACAATATGGATATCAGGAACCATGCACAATATATATCAAGTTGGTTTCGCTTTGCAGTCTTTGGGATTCCATATTTTAAATGAGATTACTTGGTACAAACCCAATGCTCCACCAAATTTAGGCTGTAGATGTTTCACTCATTCACATGAAACTATAATATGGGCTAAAAAATCGAAGAAGGCAAAACACAAATTCAATTATGCACTGATGAAAGAATGGGATGATAAAATAGGACCTTCTGGCAAACAGATGAGAAGTATTTGGAACATACCCCTAACACCACGATCTCAAAAGAAAAATGGAAAGCATCCAACCCAAAAGCCAATTGAACTTTTGGCCAGAATAATTGCAGCTTCATCTGATGAAGGAGATTTGATACTTGACCCATTTAATGGCTCGGGAACTACTGGAATCGTTGCTAAGTCACTTGGAAGAAGATATACTGGAATTGAAATAGATGAAAATTACCTGAATATCACGATAGAGCGATTGAAACAGGTGAATTCAGATCAGAAATAAACTATTCAGAATAATTAGTAATAATCAATTCTTTTATGGATCCTCTTCCACTACCTTTTGCATTGATCATTCTTTTTGCAGGAACTCTTTCAATATTGAATTCTGTATAAATATCCTCAAAGAAATGATCATCTGGATTTTCATTCTTAGGATCGGAATTGCTCAGCATTAATCTTGCACCTTTTAAGTGTAATTTCTTATAAAACCGAGCTAATCTTTTTTGAGATTCATCATCAAATAGATCTTTTGAGTAAGAATTAAAACTAGAGGTCTTGCTAATTGGACGATATGGAGGATCAAAATAGACAAAGGTGCGTTCATCTACAACAGATTCACAGTCTTCAAAATCCCCATGATGTATTTCTACATTTTTCAACACCATAGATGCGTTTTGTAAATTATTTTCATCAACTATCTTTGGATTTTTGTAACGACCTACGGGAACATTAAATTCACCCTTTGAGTTTACACGGAAAAGCCCATTAAAGCAGGTTCTATTCAAAAATATTAGTTCAGAAGCCCTTTCTACCCAATCCAAACCATAAGTATTGAAGTCAATTTCAGATTTGTTTTCATTGAACTTTATCCTAATATCATAAAAAAATTCTTTTCTGCCTTCTTCATCAAGAACTAAATATGATGATTGAAGTAATCTTAGTTTCTCAATTAAAATATCAACATCGTTTTTAACCACAGAGTAAACCAGAATCAATTCTTCGTTTGCATCATATATGTGGCATTCATCAAATTCAAACTCTTGGAGTGCGTGGAATAATACTGCCCCACCTCCGACAAATGGTTCCACATATTTGTTAATTTGACCATTAAAAAGATCATTTGGAAATCTCTTATCAAATTCTCCTAGTAATTGTTTTTTCCCGCCTGCCCATTTCAAAAAAGGTCTGGCTACGTTACTAGCCCCGGAGGTATTCAATTTTGATTTCTTAACAATAGGAACTGTTGATGAGAATGAATCTAAAGTGTGGTTTAAAATTTCGCTTGTAGAACTATCCATTTGTATCCCTGATATATTTGTAAGGAATTAAATAATAGGTTAAAGGATTACCTATTCATTAAATATTTCATCCAAAATTCCTTTCTTTAATAAATAGAGATTTAGCACATAGTCGTTGTTATTAAATGTTTCTTCAAGTGGTCTTTGCGTTGTTAGCCAGCCTTTTCCATCTGTAACCCAAATCATTTCTATACCCTGTGGACTGAGTTCATTTTGTAATGTTTTAAATTCACCACAAACAGACTTTAATTTAGAACCACCACCGTTGTAGAAATTGGTTTCTATCAAAAATAACTTATTTGTTAATTTGTTGAAAACTGCAAAGTCATAGCTTCTTGCAGATTTTTCAACATGTACCAAACAACCCCATTTGGATTTTATTTTGTTAGCAGTGGCTTGGGGCATGAACTCTAAGTTTGTATTTTTGGATACGGAATTGTGAACCAAAACTTCAACAATTTGCTCCATTAATGTACCACCACGGTTTTTCCTACCGTTAGAATCCAAACCAACTTCTACACCAAAAACATAATCAACAAAATTCTTAATCTTCTTATCGTGGAATAGATCTATTAAGCCACTTTTTGAGATGAATGTAAAATATTTCCTAGCCTCAACCTCAGATATTGAATGTTTTGGATTAAAATCAAAAATGAAATAATCAAGGTCTCCTTTATGGTAATCTCTTATAATCTCAAGACTGCTATCCCTGACAGCCAATAAAACAGGGAATGTCTTTATTATTTCAGGATATTTTACTGCAAGACTTACAAAGTCTTCCTCGATATTTGCTGAACCAATAAGGGAATTTAGTATATTCAACTCGATTTTTATTTTATCTATATTCGTGTTTACTTTATCCCAATTTACAAAGTAATCCCACGTTTTTATTGATGATTTTAGGTTTTTAATGAAATTTGAGAAAACATCATGTTCAGAAACACCAATATCATCGTAAAATTTAATATATTTCATTTTGAAACCTCATTATTTTATTTGTGGATATATATAGACTTTACATATATTAATATAATAACCCCAATCCTAATATCGCTTCCAAATAATTTACCTCACAAGGAGAATATCATTAGAAACTCTCACTTGATCTAATAAAAAAGCTGCACATGTTGTGTTTTGAAGGCTCAAAGAAGTTCGCCGGCAACCTGCGGGATGTTGAAGTGGTGATACGAAATGCCTACGGCGAAGTTGTGCACAGGGGAATTCCAAAAGAGGAGATCAGAAATGAACTGGAAGAGCTTGCAAGTTGGTACAAAGAGAATTCCAACGAGCTCAAGCCGCTTGTGCTTGCTGCACTGGTACACAATCAGTTCGAGTTCATCCACCCTTTTGAGGACGGCAACGGCAGGGTTGGAAGATTGCTATTGAATTATGTCCTGCTAAGACATGATTACCCGCCAATTAACATATTGTTCGAGGACAGGGGTAGATACTATCGGTGTTTGCAGCAGTATTCAAGTGAAGATAAACTGGAGGATACCCTGGAGTTTTTGGTTGAGCAATATAGGAAGGGGGTTTAAGATGGGTGACTACATTTTGTGATGGGATTTGTGGTCACCCAACAATAAGTCTCGCAGTTTCCCTTAATAAGTGAGCAGGCATTGGATATTTGAGTTGCCATAAAAAACTAATTGGTTTTTCTCCCTCGTGGCTCACGTAATCTACTGGACCCAAAAAATAGTACGGTTGTGCTAAGGAATTAATACTTTTACTAACCCTTACAAAAAGTAGAATTGTATGACCATTGACTTTGTGATTGATATATCTCTGTCCAGTTTCTGAATCAACCCTCGTGGATGCTTGACTTTGCCAGTGAAACAAAGTTTCGCTTATAGCATAATCTTTATACATCGTGGTTGGAGAATAATCTTTTTCGTTCTTGTTCAATGTTATGAAAAACACATCTGTTTTTTTATCCTTTATGTGTAATACCCCTGATTGAACCGTATGATTTTTTTGCAAATCAAAGTACCCAAGTCCAGAAAGTGCCTCTGCTTGAGTATATCTAGAATATAAGCCCAATGATGAAACATATGGTAGCTCAATATCAGGAGGAATTATTTTGATAATATTTTTTTTGTATTTTAACAGCATGATTATTTCATTAAAAATAGTAGGATTATCTAGCAATTTAGAGAATGCATCTTCCAAACAATCGAACTTTTCCTTATTCCAGATTGTCAACATAAACATTATCAAATAACGCCTTTCTCTTTCTGATAAATCATCTTCATTTATGTTTTTACTATTCAAATGTTTCAAGATACAATCTATATAATTACCATCATCTATATGCTGAATTCTTCTAAGTCCGCTAGTTAATTTCTCTTCATCGGCTTCATTAAAATCAGCTATTAATCCAGCTTCTTCTAATGCTCTAGACCAGCACAACTTCTTATAAATATCATCAAGTTCAAGATCATAATATTCCATGAAATTTTCAAAAGACAAACTCATCCCAGTATCAGCTACAAAACTAGATATTCTGTTCACTATTGTATTTCTTCTCAAATTGAGGACTTGACTTATATTGTCTAATATGTACTCTTTAGATTTTCTCTCTAGTTCAATGCTGCACCCTGCAGGTAAGTGTGGAAATCCTTGCTCGATTTCTGAAGCTATGTTTTGATCTGTATTTTCAATCAATGCCTTGAACTTCAAATCGAATCTATAGTTTTTGTTAGCTTGTCCCACAAAATCCAATACCGTTAAACAATCCTTACCATCACTCAGCCTAAGCCCACGTCCTAATTGTTGCAAAAATACTGTCAAACTTTCCGTAGGACGTAAAAACAATACAGTGTCTATCTCTGGTATGTCCACTCCTTCATTGTACAAATCCACAACAAAGATGAAGTTAATTTCTTTGTTCAACAACTTTCGCTGAATTGAACTCCTTTCATCTTTACTAGAATCTGATGTTAAAAAATTGCTTGGAATGCTGTATTCATTAAATATTCGTGACATATACTCTGCATGTGCCTTTGATACGCAGAAACCTAAGCCTTTTACATTATTAATATCCAAAACCGTTTGTATTGTTTTTTCACAAATCATTTTTGCACGATGATTATCTGCTACATATATGTCACTTAACTCATTTTGAGCATATCCTCCTCTTTGCCATTTCACTCTGGAATAATCTACACTATCTGTAATACCAAAATATTGAAATGGACACAATAGCTTTCTGTCGATTGCATCTGGCAACCTTATTTCCGCGGTTATATGATCATCAAAATATTTCTTAACATTCAAATTATCAGCACGTTCAGGGGTTGCTGTTAACCCCAACAAACATTTAGGTTCAACATGATCTAAAAGAAGTTGATAACTCGGTGCTGCTGCATGGTGAAACTCATCTACGACAATGTAATCGTAATAATTAGTATCTTGTAGATTGTGAAGCTCTTTGGAATTGTAGGTTTGGATCGATACAAATATTTGTTCTGTTTGTTCTGGAACATTTCCACCAACCATCATATCGCCAAAGTTGTGATCACGCAGAACCATTCTAAAAGTGTATAAAGATTGCTTTAATATCTCTTCCCTATGTGCTATAAACATTAGAAGTGGTTCTTTCTTATGCTTTTCAACAAACTGTTGTCTGAAATTTTTAAAATCAAAAGCTGCAATTATGGTTTTGCCCGTACCTGTTGCAGCTACAATTAAATGTTTGTTTCTTTTTTGTAGTTGACGTTCTGCCCATATTGCTTCTAGAATTTCTCTTTGAAATGGATATGGAGATAAATCAAAGTTTGGCATCGCAAATTCATCTGCATTATTGTCGTATTTTTCTGCTTGCAATGCTCTGATTAATCGGGGTTTATCATCTGCATTATATGATTCAAATTCTCTATCATTCCAATAGGTATCAAAAGTTGCCTTTATTTTATCCCATTGAAATGGCTGTTCATATTGACTAATTTTAATATTCCATTCCAATCCATCAGTTAATGCTGCATTGGAGATATTAGAAGAACCTATATATGCAGAAGAAAAGCCAGTTTGTCGCTCAAAGAGATACGCTTTTGCATGTAATCTCGTTCTTCTCGTATCATAACTTACCTTTAGGGTTGTGTTTGGCAAACTTTCTAAAAACTCAATTGCCTTTGCATCTGTCGCACCCATATAACTAGTCGTTATAACTCTTAATATGCATCCTTTCTTTGACGTAAATTCTTTCAGTTCTTCTTGAAGTATTCTAATACCACTCCATTTTATAAATGAACATAGAATATCTACTTCATCGGATGATAAAATCTCTTTTTTAAGTTGTGAAACTAATGATGGATCTTGCCTTGTACCTGTAAGTAATGCACCTATAGCAAGAGGAGTGTCAGGACGTAGTATATCATGATTGACTGCTTCATCCATTACAGCCATGAGTTTTTCTGCATTTCTAGAAACATCTAAACCTTGTGTCTCAATACCATTATTACGTAACGTACCTATAATTTCATTGCAGATCTCTATTTGCTTATCTACCTTCGATTTTCCACTTTTATCGCCTTTTATTTCAGACAAGCCTTGAGAAAGAACTCGATACAAATATTGTGCTAAGTAGTCGTTGCTATCTGCATCATTTAATAGAGATAAATGTTTTCGCTTGTCATCGATATTGAATAAATTATTCGATAGATATCTGTTTACGATGTGTTCATACAACCCTGCTTTCATAGTTTCCCATTCACAATTAATATTTATCAAGAGTATTATTCTAAAGATATATTAAGAAATTGCTTTTTAAAGGTTATATATTATTAATAAACTGATATGGCAATTTTAGAAAATTATCTATGTACATTTAACATAACCCCAATCACTTATGTATATAACCTAAAATAATATAAACCCAGGTGAGATATTCTGAAACGCAAAACACAGACAGAAGCAGTCATAGAAGTAATGTCATCAAATGGAGGGTATGCAACCTTAAATTGGCTTTATGAAAATGCTTTGAAAATTGAGGATGTAGTGTGGAAAACAAAAACTCCTTTTGCTAGTGTCAGAAGAATTGTTCAAAACGAAAAATATTTCTTCAAAATCAAACCTGGTCTTTGGGCTTTGAATGATTTTAAAGATTCACTGCCGGAGAACGTTGCAGCTCTAATTCAAAAAGATGAATCTGAAACAAAAACCGAGAAAGAGCATATATTTTCTCACTATTATTATCAGGGTTTATTGGCAGAAATTGGGAATTTGAAAAAATGCAGCACCTATGTACCTCCCCAAGACAAGAACAAGCCTTACTTAAACAAGAAACTTGGAGAAGTAACTTCAATTGAAAGATTACCACTTTTTGCATATCAAGAGACTATTGATAAGATTAAGTCAATCGATGTTATCTGGTTAAATCAAAGAGGTTATCCTAATTCAGTGTTTGAAGTTGAGCATTCAACTACTTTTAAGAACTCTCTTATCAAGTTCAACGAACTACAGGATTTTAGTACTAAAATGTTTGTTGTTGCACCAAAAGTTAAAGAGAATGAATATAAGAGTGCTATCGATTTCAGTGTTTTTGAAAATATTAAAGGTAGAATCAAGTTTATGGATTATACCATGATAGAAGGATTATATGAACATACTTTAAGGACACGTAAATTTGATTTCTTCAACTAATAACAGTAAAGTAGAACTACTTGATTAAGTTATAATATTACAATAACCCCAATCCTAATATACACTTCCAAACAATTTACCTCACAAGGAGAATATCATCATGAAAGTATCAATTATAGGTTCAGGCTATGTCGGGTCGGTATCTGCAGCCTGTTTTGCAGAAATTGGTCACGAAGTTATCTGTATTGACATTGACGAAAAGAAAGTAGAACAGATCAATGCTGGGGTTGCACCGATCTGGGAAGAGGGACTGGATGAGCTATTGCAAAAGCATACGCAGAAGAATCTCATTGCCACATCGGATTATGATTATGCTGTGCAGAATACCGATGCTTCATTTATCTGCGTGGGGACACCCTCTGAGGAGGATGGGAGCATTGACCTCTCCATTGTGAAGGCTGCAAGTGTGAGCCTTGGAAAGGCGATCGCTAAGAAGGACCACTATCATGTTGTTGTTGTCAAGAGTACCGTGGTGCCTGAGACAACTGAGAAGCTTGTTTTGACCACAGTTGAAGAGTACTCCGGCAAAAAGGCAGGAAAGGATTTTGGGATTGCAATGAACCCGGAGTTTTTAAGAGAAGGCAAGGCTGTCTATGACTTCATGCACCCGGACAAGATCGTGGTGGGTGCCATAGATGAGAGGTCATTCTTTGTAGTGTCTGAGCTCTACCGCGGGCTGGACTGCGAGGTCACGCACACCAATCCCAGAACAGCCGAGATGATCAAATACGTCAACAACTCATTCTTGGCAACCAAGATATCCTTCGCCAATGAGATGGGCAACATCTGCAAGCAGCTTGGCATCGACACCTACGAGGTCATGGATGCAGTTGGAAAAGACTTAAGGATAGAGCGCAAATTCCTCAACTGTGGTGCCGGTTTTGGTGGCTCGTGTTTCCCAAAGGATGTCAGGGCTCTCATAGGCAAGGCAAAGAGCATCGGGTATGAACCACAGATACTGGAATCCGTGATAAGTGTAAATGAGAAGCAGCCCCTGAAGATGGTGGAACTGCTCCAGAAGAAGCTGGAGAATCTCAAGAACAAGAGAATCGCTGTGCTTGGTCTGGCCTTCAAGAATGACACTGATGATATCAGAGAATCCCGCTCCATTCCTGTAATAGCTGAACTGCTGCGACTTGAGGCTGATATTACTGCATACGACCCCATGGCACAGGAAAGCATGAAGAAACTCTTCCCTGAGATCACATATTGCAAGAACTCATCCGAGGCCCTGCAAGAGGCCGATGGATGCCTTATAATGACAGAATGGGACGAGTTCAGAAAACTGGACAAAGAATTCAACGTCATGGCAAACAGGGTAGTCATAGACGGAAGGCATATGATAGATCCAAAAAAAATCAGCACAGATATCGATTACGAAGGAATTTGCTGGTAAGCGAGCCAGTGACACAGAACAGTATTATTATCAGAGGAGGAAGCCATGGCAGAAGCATTTACCATTGCAACCGGGGAAAGGAAGAAGATAAAAAGCAGCCTTTTTTGAAGCTCCTTAGATATAATGTACGGTGGGATGTCCGATGATAATTCATTTTCTATCGGGCTCCTTTTATCAAAAGGTTACCAGGGACATGGGGTGAATCTGTTCTATCCTAAAAATTCCATATATATCAGGCTGGACAAACAAAAATACTATGTCCTTGATGTCAGCCCCGAGAAGATAACACTTCAATTATCTGAGTAAAAATCGAAGGATTTTAATATCTTAAGCAAAAAATGACAGGTCTGCTGTGGCAGTTATCTGCAGACCTTGATTGTTAAGGCCACCACTTGTAGAAGTATCTTCCTGGAAGATCAATGAGACAGTAAAATGTGGATATATACTTCCCTCCCAGAATTTCCGCAGGCTATTAAGATTGTTTGTTGGGATGATGGGCAATACCTGGACGGTTGGAAGGAAGTTTTTTATTATGTCATGTAACATAAAATGAAAAAAAGCACTACACTTGCTTAAAAGGTTTATGGGAAATATAGATTATTTTCTATATATTCCCAATATTAATAAGCACAGAGCAAGCATGATAGAAGTGAAACCGGGTGTCGTTTGCGTGTTTGATTCAGATGTGTTTTCGTTATCAATAATTACAACATTTCCATCTTCGTCTATATATGCTTCATCTGCTGTATAGGTTGTAACGCTCCCATCATCATTTAACATAGAGATATGTTCATTATCTGGTGAGGGAGTATTTTCTAAAAGTTCGTCTGTAACAGCGCGCGGCTCCCAAACAAATACCACTGGCACTTCATTTATGCCAGCTTCCTGTTCAAAGTGTCTGCTTATTGTCTGATATATTTCATCAATTACAGACTCATTTACTTTTTCAGGATTTTCTAAGTCCATACCCACAGATAGATATCCGTTAATACTGACTCCGTAACCTAATACCGGCCCTCCAAACTCAGCAAAAAACGGATCAAGTTCCTTTCCTTTTGAGTGCCCAAGCAGATCCGTCCATTCTCTTTTTTCGCTTTCCTGCTCAATTACAGGCATTGTCCCATAGACAGCTATAACCGATGGGTTACTTTTAGCCTCTTCAAATATCGCCGGACCATAATCAGGAAGAGACATGTCTTCATCATCTTGTGCCCACATAAAGACCACCGGTATACCACTGATCCCTGTTTCCTGTTCGCAGTAATGCTCTATTTTCAGATAGATCTCATCAATTTTTGATTCATTTATTTTCCCGTGATATGCAGAACCCAGATGCACTGTCAGTAATTCACCAGCGCTACCTATGGCATATACAGACGGATCAAATTCGACAACAGATCTTTTAGTTGATATAGATAACCAACATTTAGAAACTAAATTTTCCCATTGCTGATCAATTGTTTTGGGAAAAGTTCCCCTGCTGGCTATGAAAAGAGGATGACCCTTATACTCTTCATTATACTCTTCAAGATAGGAACTGGCATTAATTAAATCAGCTTTCTTATTAGTATCTTCAGATTCATTTAATTCATTATTAGCACCATTTACAGAAAATGCGGATAAAATATAAATAAAGAGCATCAGAATTATAATTTTGTAAATTTTACTATTAGCGCACATCTTCTAATCTCCTGCATAACATTAATTCACACATCTTATTATTTATGACTGACACATGAAATTTTTAAATTCTAAGTAAAGACAAATCTCCAAAAAAAGCCAGATTATCAGATAATAATCTGGCTAAATCACAAGCTTATAGTGTTTTACTTCAAGGGTTCTACATCTAAATCCAGAATAACCCCACTTATCGGTGAGAAAAAGGAACAACTGTCATTGTGTCCCCAGTGCACACCACAAATTATTACCTGATCCCCATATTTCTGAAAGATAGGGGAACCACTATCACCAGCGCCTGCGACATAATCTGCAGCAAATTGCTCATAAAGAGTTCCAAAAGTGGCGCTGTTTTTATTCTTATATTCCTCTTTGACTATGCCAGATCTCAAACCAGTGTTTATTCCTGACTTGTAGACTTTGCTACCTAAGGAAGGATCACTATAAGAACGTACATCTCTAACATCATTCACGTCATTATAATAGATATCATCTTTGACATTGCTCGCTTCCACCCATGCAGCATCAGCAAAGTGTCCTGTTAGATAATCGACTTCACCTACTTTTCTTGCAGTAGTAGGCTGATAAATACTTGCACCAACCCCACCAGCATTAACTGCTGCATGCCCGGACATTACAAATCCTTTTGTGCCGCTACTGTCTTCTGCAGCAAACGATAGTGTTGATCCTATATTACCTGATCTTACTATCCTTATGCCACCAATTAGATCATTCCATATAGAATTACGTGAATCAAGATGCACTTTTTCTTCTTTTCTGAAAACTACCGGAATATTATCTATTTGTGCTTTTTTTGCATTTGCATTTATTATGTTGTAGAACGTATCCAACGTGGATTTGTCAACATCTTTTATTTTTTCATCATATTCTACAAATATATATCCTCCATAGTTAACACCAAATCCTGTCAAAGGGCCTCCATGTTCTTTCATGTAAGGATGAAGTTCACTTTCAGAATAATTGATCCTTTCCCAAATCGTATCCAGCCATTCTATTTTTGCTTTATCCTCTGCTATTTCAGGTACCTTTCCACGAGTTTCTATTACATTTGAGTCCGCTTTTAATGATTCAAATGTATTTGATCCGTAATCGGGGAAATAATATGCATCATCAGGCAATTCATTTTGAGTTGAATCCGTAGATCCAGCTCCTGCAAAACCCACTAGCATGATTGATATGACCATCATACTAAGGACTATTTTTAGTATTTCTTTCATTTAAACCACTCCAGATACTAAAGTTTACTTTACTTTAACATCCATTTATTGGATTAAACTCAAAACTATTTATAACTAATGCACTGTTTTTCATAGTTAATCATATATTTTTATAGTGTATAGGTTTCTATTTGCCATAATAATTTATCAGTAATTATATAATAACTGTTTTCAAATTCATAAATTACTCTATTTCATTATTGGATTTTCATTCGCCTTTCACGCCTTCGTATCTGTAAATTAATGGTAAAACTCATGTCTTCGGACGTTTAGGCTTCTTTAAGCCCAGTATTGCCCTAAATTATCTTTTAGAATTCTCCAAACATCTGAGTGAAAATCGAAGGATTTTAATACCTTAAGCAAAAAATGACAGGTCTGTTGGTGGATATACCTTGAAAAACGATCAGCAGATAAAAGAAGACATCAACGGCAGGTTACACTCTCTTGACCAGACCGTTCGAAGCGTAGAAAAACGATTGCGTGCAGTGGAACGCAGGCTCTCTGTGGACGTAGCCCCGGAAGATGCGATTCCCGAATATGATACAAGCATCATTTTTGAGGAAGCTATCGAAACTACAAAAGAAGAGATAGCCTCCATTCGTTCAGAGATGGATGAACTAAAACATAGCAGTTCCCAAAACCCGGATTATGATACAAAGATACAGGAACTTGGCTTGCAACTTGCCGCCCTTAGTTCACAGATAACAGAGCTTCAGGAAGAGAACATAAGGCTCTCTGAGCAACTTGGGCAAGATAAAAATAAAAATAAAAATACTGAAGCATTCACGCTTGAGATCAAGAACGAGATATCACAGCTCAACATGCGCCTTGAGAAAGCTGAGAATCACAACCGCATCAATATAGGTTCTGTGAAGGTTCCCGTGGAACTCTCAGGTATTGTGGGAGCCGCCATACTGATACTCACCGGAGTACTCATCACAGCGGGACGCTGGGACATCATACGATCCGCATATTTCTCATTCGCGATTGCCTTTGTGTTTGCAATGGCAGTGCTCTTGAAATTCTATATGGTGAACAGCAAGAGCGCATGAAATAAAATAAAAGCGGGTTGACTCTGTAAAAATCCTGTAAATATCATTTTAAAACTCAGTAGTCTTCAATAACTGCATTATTTCAATAGTCTTCATGATAGAAGCAAAGGAACGTGCCGCCTGCGGCGTGTGCTTTCATTGTTCTTTGTTTGTCAATGATCTTGTATAAAGCTTCAGAAACACAAGGTTGCAAGGAATAACAATTTATAACAATTGGAAGTCATGACTAAATAAACAAAACCATCCCGGAGGGTCCGGCAAAGCCGGCACAATCCGAAAAGTTACATAAAATGTAACTATTCAGCCCAGCACAATCTGCCTATTGGCACTGATTTCTTCAAAATGGAGATATCTGCCCACTAATAATCTAAGAATCAAAAAAGCAATCAATAGTAACAATCAAAATAAATGTTCCTAATGAAATTTTCATTTCAACTTTTTGTCAAGATTGACATTGATAGCGTTTTTATCAGGCTGAATAGTTACTTAATATCTAACAAAAGTAAAAGAATCTAACAAAAAACATATATATCCATTCAGGTGAGTTCCTGAATGGATGCTTTTACAGAATGATATTTAAAGAGTAATGGAACTTCAGGAATCATCCTGTTTTTTCAGATCAATTGTTAACAGTTTACTGCTGTCAATCCTGCCATCGGCACCAAAGCTGATGGAAAACGCAATTGCAGAGGAATCCTCCGCAATTGGCTGTACATAGAATAAAGTTGTATCTTCCATATTAAATCCTCATTTATTCCAATTTTTATCTTTTAAGCTTGCTACCATGAAATATCAGTTAGCTCGGTTATATCCATGTCCGGAATATATCCGATAAAGACGCCTTCGTCTGATAGTTCCATCATCATTCACTATTGATGAAAAAACGACAGCAGGATCCTTTTCTTTCTGTGATTTGAATAAAACCACGTTGCTCAAAAGAGATTTTTGCTTATATGTGTCTGCCATATTTTCAGGTTTATCTGCCATGTTCTTAGTCCCCAATTATTTACACACTATATTCTTTAAGTCAGACCGATGCATGCCAGCAAATGGAAATCTTTAGTTGAGAAACTAACCGGACCCCACCTGCAACTCCCACGCATTGACCTAATACTATGTTGTTGTTTTATGTATATATAATATTCGAATGATTAACACGTATTTATGTTATAGCTAATGTATTATTTGAATATTGAAAACTTCAACTCACAAAGACCAATACAATTGCCAAACTATTATGCAGGCTAATAGTAATATCGTAGAAAAATGGTATGGAATTTGATAAGAAATTATATCATACCAGAAATCTGGTAGAAACGATGTTTTCTGTTCTGAAAAGAAAATACAGTGAAGAGATTTAGGATAAAGTTTATTGGAATCAATTGAAAGAGGTCAAATTCGATTTATTGATACATAACCTTGACAGGTATGTCAAGGTTATTTTAAATATTCAAATGAGGATTTCTACAGAGTCGAAAGAAGTTCTTCTGCTTTGTCATAACATTCATTTGCTTCATCAGATTTACCAAGTTCTTTAAGTGCATATCTTTTTCCTATCAATGAATCAGCATCTTGCTTATTGAGCTCTATTGCTTTATCATAGGCTTCTATCGCTTCATTATATCGGCCAAGTCCAATGAGTGCATATACTTTTTCTCCCCATGCATAGGCGAATTTAGGATTAATCTCTATTACCTTCTCACAGCATTTGAGCGAATCGTTGTGCTTTTCAAGATATGAGTAGGATATTCCTTTGCTATACCATGCCTCAAGGTTCTTTGGGCCGGAACTTATCGTTTTGTAAGAATATTCAATTGCCTTCTCAAAGTACTCTACTGATTCATTATCCTTGTAATTCATATACAGGACTATTCCTTTTTCGGCCCATGTCTCATCAAATTCCAGATCGAACTCTATTGCTTTGTCAAAGCATGCGTCTGCTTCATCATATTCATTAAGTTGGAGAAGAGAATAGCCCTTGTTAATCCATGCCTTACTGTTCCGGGGGTCTATCTCTAGTATTTTATCGTAAGATTCTATTGCTTCATCCATACATGCTTGCTTTGAAAAGTTCACCTGTGTTTGGAGCCTGCGTGTCCCCTTCGATACATCCCGCAGAAAAACCTGCTATTAATAAAACTTATATTCCGCAGATGTCTCGTAAAAATAGATATTTTTCTTTTTCTGGGATATGTGCATACTTATATCATATAACATTCATAAAAAATATTACTTTAATAATGAACCGTAATACTATTAGTTGACAAATAACTTCAATTCAAATAATTAGCAAAATTTCTGGACATCTGCGGAAGGTCGGATAAAATGATTAAAATAAATGTTTTTGATAATTTCATAGTATATCTCCTGATATTTTGTTTTACAAAAATCTCTGTCAAAGCTTAGTTTATTCAATTAATATATTAATATCCGTTATATAACTTGTCAGAATATTCTTATTGTCTAACAGTTAGAGTATTTACGCAAAGCATGCAGGAAGCCCTGACCCTTTAGGGTCTGGGTAGTTCACGAATAATCGAAAAAGAGAATATGTGTCCACATCACCACAAAATCTATAATCTCGGACGTAATGTTACAGGCTATAAATTTTTAATGTGCGACTGTGGTTTAGTGGTATGACCGTGGCTTCCCAAGCCATGAACCCGGGTTCGAATCCCGGCAGTCGCATTTGTTTTAATAAAATAATGTATTCTTTTGTCAAGAACATTAAGATTTCAGTACTATAGCATATTAACCGGTGCCGCAGAATTAGCCCATAATGTCGATTTCTATCAGTTTTAGTTATTTTTGTGCAGATAACTTTAAATACTGACAATCGAATAGTAGTATATAAGTTATTCATTTTAAGGGGGAGAAAATGGCTGATTTGATCGGACTTGCTATAACATTTCTTATATTAGCTCTGATTGCTTTTGTATTGGGTGCAAAAGGAATTGCGGGGCTATCTATGGAAATCGCAAAATGGCTTGTGATACTCTTTATAATACTGGCAATAATATCTTTTATCCTGTGATGGTACTGTATTAATATATACGGGTGTAAAACCTTCTTTTTTAAAGGGTGTAACATGAAAGAAGAACAATTGAAGAAGGTCACTTCGAATGATTTGAAAAAGATCGTTACGGATGACCTTACGAATGTCGGTTCGGAATTTAAGAATGATCTGAGGACTGTCACTTCAAATGATTTAAAGAAGATTACTTCAGACGACCTTAAGAATGTCACTTTGGAATCTAAGAAAAAACAGAAGTGAAGTTCACTTCGAATTGTTATAATTCATATTTTGGTACTTATGGCTGTGGTTCATCTGTCTGCTGCTGATCAGCAGACTCGGTTCGTTTACTGGTCGAATGGCAGCAATAGCCTTTTAATGTCTTGATCAATACCAAAACTCCAAAATTTATCAATATCCATTTCAGTATTTTATTCATTTCTCCCACTCCTTAATATAAGTAGTAATATATCTGTTTTACATTAATGATAAAAGTATCTGAAAAAACGAGATGAATTATATTTTACAAACGCATAAGAGTATAAAAAGTAGAGCTAAAACTCATTCGTTTTTAACAAAACCCATATATACCGAGAATAGAATTGTGTATATTACAGGAGCTTAACCAAAAATGGATATGTTCTTGTTAATAACGCTGGATATAGTAGTGTGGCTTAATTTTAGGCTTTCGCTACTTTCAAATTAGTTGTTTCTAAGATTGCACGCTCCAGTTGTTTTGGTTCATCTGTACCTATCCTGTATATTTTACCGTTTTTTGTCTTTATCTCAACGGCATCAAAACCGGAATCATTGAAGATCCACATCTTAGGCCATAGCCATAATCTTATTCCCCAGCCATAATACCAATGATTCTTTACCGTTTTTGCTGAAATGATTTCATCAAGCGGGAACTTTTTCTAAAATATACCAAAACCAAATTTAATTCCAAGATAGTTTTCGTCAATCGTTACGTTAAGTGTTGTAAAAGAAATTACTATTATCACAACGAGCGCCATAGTGACAAAAGCGATTGGATCAAAACCTGTACTTGATAATATGAATACAAATAATAAAATAAGTGCAAGGGGGATTAATCTCATTAAACGTCCTTTTTGAGTGTGGTTATAGATCATATTATCACGTTAGTCACTCAGGTTAAAGCTTTGCTTCCTACATCTCAGTCTCCCCCTAATATGGGCATTAAGAGTAAATGGCTTAGATTCAGGGGAGACTGAAATACGCAATGATGTTTTTCTATTTTTACATGCACATCAGATGTTTTTTTCAAACATAGTCTTCATTAAATACGTTGTCAGAGCAATGAACAACCCCAGGAAACCTGACATCATAAAAACCGTGTCGAGGCTAAAATTCAACAGGACTATACCAAACACAATGGGTGAAAGACTCTGACCAGTATACTTCATGGTGTTGTGTATGGATAACACCCCGCCTCTTGATTCTGAAGGGGATATCTGAATTATCTGTGCATCAATCGTGGTTTGAGCAAGCCCATAACCAGCTCCGAACAGCAACATTAAAAGAAGAACAATGACAATTGAACTTGCAAATGAAATTGATAATATTGCCAGTCCAACAAGTGCAAAACCAGCGGCAATAACTCTTATCATTGAATGCTTAGTGACCAGGACCTTTACGCGGGATGCCATTAGAATTACAGCTAGTCCCTGGAATGCCAATACAAGTCCTGCTTGCTTTGCAGTATAAGCAAACACAGCCTTAAGCATAAAGGGCACGTAGACGATCACTGAAAATAATAGGAAGAAAATAGCAAAGCTCAGGAATACTGTATATATTATTCGCAAGTCCTTGAGTGCTGGCAGCACATCAAAAATGCCTTTATAGCTGCCATTTTTCTTCTGAACCTTTGTTTCCGGAAGGAACATCATTACAAGAAAAGCAAATGGCAGTGAAAGTGCATAGAAAAGGAACGGATAGTTCCATCCCAGAATTGCCAGTCCTCCACCTATGAGGGGGGCTGATACCGAACCAATGGCAAAAGCTATACTAACCCTGCTCATTGCATGTATACTTTCATGGCCTTTGTACACATCCCCAATGATCATCATAGTCAAAGACAACATTCCTGCTACACCAATACCCTGCATGAATCTCAGGACAAGAAGTGTTTGCAGGTCTGAGCTAAAATAACTTATAAGTCCCATCAGGCCATAGATGACAAGGCATGGAACCAGTATGCTTTTACGGTTCACACGATCAATGAAATGTCCAATAACCAATGTGAAAAGAGCTGTTGAGATAGTATAGACCGACATCAACAATCCGATTTCTTGAGTTGTTGTCTTCAAAGGGTTTACCATATCTGGCAGCACTGGTGCTAAAATAGCACTTCCTGCCATTGCAAAAAAGGCAGTAACACAAAGCATTAGAAGATGAGTATTTTTAAATTGCATGACCTTACCTATTTATCCTGCATTATTTTGGATACGTTCTTAAACATTATTTCAAGTGAGTTCATGATATCTTTTCTTTGACTTCCATCAAAATCGGATAAAAGAATGTCCTCCCACTGTGAAGCTATCTTTTTCATCTCAGGTTCCAGTTTTTTCCCTTTATCACTAAGAAAGATCCTGTATGATCGCCTGTCTTTCTCATCAACCTGTCTGAAAACATAACCCTCATCAACAAGTTTCTTTACAGCTCTTGTAGTGGTGGCCTTATCCATTTTTAAATAACTTGAAAGATTTTCCTGATTGATCCCATCATCCTGATACAATCTCATCAAAAAAGAAAACTGTCCACTTCCAAGACCATATGGCTCCATCTTTTTTTCAATATAGATCTGTCCATACCTGTGGAGATATGAGATAAACTTCCCGATGAATTCATTCTCGCACATCTGCACACCTTTTCTTGCAAACATTGTTCGAGTCCATTTTTATTATCTCACTATATTGTTCACTTATTTAGTTGTAGATGCAACTATCCGGTTTGTAATGCAATCACTGGATATATAGTTGCTGACGCAACTAATCGCTCGCAGAATTTGTTATTTATATAATTTACTTCCAGTTGTTTCCCAAGCCATGAACTCAGGTTCGAATCCTGGCAATCGCATCTGTATTTTGATATGTAGGTATGTGAAAAAATGGACATTCAATAATATTTTGTATTTGCTTTTCAAAAGTCAAAAAACAGAATTTCACTATTTGTTAATTGGCTGTTGTTTTTTAATTTAAGGTTAAAAGTTAGTTTTGTTTAAAGGTAATTTTACTAATAAATCTAGATAACCTCACAGTTTACACAGAAACCTTTATAATCTCACAGAATATACAGTAATCTGTGGTAAAATGGTTAAAAACATAACAGTTGGAATTTCGGATGAACTGTCAAGTAAAATGGATGATTTTAAGGAAGTTAATTGGTCTGCTATCACAAGAATTTGTATTGAAAAATACATTAATCAGAGATTATCAGATCAATTTGAAAAAGCAATAACAGAGATTCAATCCAAGAAGGATATTGAATTTAAGAGAGGCTTTAATTTTCTCCTTGCTAACATTAAAAGAGTCAATTTAGACGACCTTGAATTCGTTGCAAATTTTGAAGTCACCGATCCAGATGACGAAAATAATCTTATCATTCATATAACAAAAATTGCGAATGATGTGAATCCTTCAATAGAGGGGCCAATAAATGCATCATTCCTCTATGGCATGCGTTCTTCAGCAAGAGAAGTTCTCAAAAGGTCTAGATAAATGTGTATCACTGGGTTTGATGTATTATGACTAAGCCGTGGCATAAAAACGAATGGAAAGAAAAGCGAAAGGTAATTTTGAAAGATAGAGATACATGTGAAAAATGTGGCTCACAAAGTAATTTATGTTTACATCATCCAAAAGGGGATTTTCGTTCTCCTGATGAAATAAGAAAAGCAATCAGTAACGAAGTATATCAGGTTTTTAAAAAGGAATATGAAAAAACACAGAAACCAAAAGAAGCTGTTTTTACAGGCAAACATAGGCATAAATCACATGATTATTGGCATGATATTACAACTAAACATAGAACAGAGATTGACGAATCTAACTTGATAGTTGAAAAAAAAATCACTAAACGTACTCAAGAAGAAAAACAAAATTTTACAATTGCTTTTAGAAACTGGAAAGACAAAAGCGGGATTAAAAATCATATTGAAGAGGAAATTGAAAAAGAAACAAAGCGATATGAGTCTCTTGAGGGAATTATGATTTTATGTAAGCGATGTCACAAAATCATACATGAAGGATGGGAAATGTGCCCCATTTGCAAGGATAGTTTCAAGAGATTGAATGAGAGAACTTGTTGGTATTGTCGAGCAGACAAAGAAAAGGAAAGGATACCACTAAGTGATCCTCAAAAAAACTACATATTATCTTTGATGAATGATTACTCTACTACTTTAGGCGATAAAGAATGTGTGAAAAAGTTCCTTACAAAAATTGGGAAAGACAACTTGAATTATTTGTATAAAGAAGAAGCCAGTAACCTAATTAAGGAATTGCGTGAATTGCTTGTTCCTGTTGAGTTGCCTTGTGGAGTTAAATCAGGAGTGGCCAAAGAAGATTTGGGTAGGTATACATATTTTAATGATTCTAAACGTTGCTATCATTATTGCCCAAATGAGATTTACGATTCACAGGATTGTGATAGATTTCCTAAGGAAGAAAAAACATTTGAGATGAGGCTTAGTTTATGATATTAGATGATTGCCCTCGCGACTGTGATTCTTTTAGATCTTTGAAGTTCAAAATTAATAATCGCTTTCCAAATTTAGACGAGAGTAACGAAACAATGATGAAAGCATATAACAAATTCATGTTCTCTGCTGTTGTGTCTTGTGCTCGCTCTAATGCTTACTGCCAGCAACCATCCAAAAAAGAAGAGCGTTTAAGGAAATATCAAGAAGCAGTACCAAATCATGATTTGGGATTGGGTTTCTTTAAAAACTGATATACTTTTTTAGAAATAAAATATTCACATCAGCCCCCTCACTGCCGGAGTATTCAAATTCAAATTTCCTGTTTCCGCCTCATACTTAGATTCATATATTAACAAGTACTCAAACATTCTCCCCAACCCCAACAACCGTATAGTTCTTTTACAAACATAACATTCTTATAAGTAAGAGGAGAATGCCATGGCAAGATATTGTAAGATATGCGGGCAAAAAAGTGGCAGATGCAATCATCTGGTAATTGATTTTGGTGAAAGGGAAGAGAATACAGATGAAAAAAAGGATGATGCTAAAAAATTAGATGAACAAAACTAATTTCATTACAAATACTTCTTTTTCATTTGAACAAAAGTGATACTATGTTAATAAAATTCAAATCCACAACTCCAACAATCTCAGCAACTGCCTTTGTAGCCGACAACGCAACGGTGATCGGCAACGTCAGCATATCAGACGAGTCCAGTGTCTGGTTCAATGCGGTCATTCGTGGTGATTCTGAGATGATACGCATTGGTAAGAGAAGCAGCATACAGGACAACGTTGTAATTCACACGGATGCGCCGCAGAAGGTAGAGATCGGGGACGATGTCACAGTTGGGCATGGGGCTGTGTTGCATGGGTGTAGAATAGGTAATAACGTGCTCATCGGGATGAATGCCACGGTGCTAAATGGCGTTGAGATAGGGGAGAACTGCATCATTGGATCCAGTGCACTGGTGCCTCCGGGAAAGAAGATACCTGCGGGAAGTCTGGTTGTAGGTGTGCCGGGTAAAGTGCTGAGGGAGCTTACAGATGAGGACATCGCTCATATAACTGAGAATGCGGCGGAATATGTGAGGTTGCTCAAAGAATACAAAAAGATGCAGGATGAATGACCCTATCGATAAACACAATTATTATATGTGCGTATGTTCATCTGCCATATACTTTGGCAGATATGTAATTTGAAATACTATTGATGCGTAGTTATACGTGATAATTAACATCCTGCGTCCTCAATCAAGATAAGATGCAGGGACCAGACATTTATAGGCTTATGTTTAAAGGAGTAAAAATATGATAGTTGGGGATATAATGACTGATGATCTGATTTGTGTCAAAAAGAATGATCTTATGACACATGCCAGGCAATTAATACGTGATAATAATTTGCATTCTCTTCCTGTACTTGATGACGACGGCCGTGTTCTAGGGATGCTTAGTGACCAGGACATCCTCAGAATAACGTCAAACAAGTCCGAGGTAACGGTTGGAGGATATGCGCGTGCGTTTCCTTTGATCACTCCTGATATGGAGGTGCAGGACGCTGCAAAATTGCTTGTAGATGCACAACAACACCGGACTGCGGTGCTGAACTCATCAACGGACAAGACCATTGCCGGTATACTGAGCGATACTAATCTGCTAAGAGTTGTCAACCTTATGAAGCTCCCTCCAAAAGCGGTTAGAGAGATAATGAACACAAAAGTAAGGACCGCATATCCTGATGACAATGTCACAAAGATATGGGGCAACATGCTGGAGTGGAATTATACCGGAATACCAGTGATCTCCCGTGAGGATGAGGTAATGGGAATGATAACCAGAAGTGACATTATTAAAGCCGGTTTTGCCAGGACCGCTAACCGCTCAAGTGATACTAACAACAGCGGATCGGGAGATTCCCCTAAAGTTGAGAGGCTCATGTCCACACCGCTTTATTCGATCAGTCAGGACACAACGATATCCAAAGCGATTGAAACCATGATGCAATACGACGTTGGCCGTATATGTGTCACCGATGATAACAGGCTCTTAGGCATTGTTGACAGATTCTCCCTCCTGAAAGAATGTCTTGCAGGCCGGGGTTTTGAATAAGTGTTGACATCAAATTATCAGGAACGCATGCCAATGGTTTATTTGGCAGGCCTTTCCACTTCTTTTTTGAGTATCATTTTTTAAGTGTTGACATTATAAGTCATACAGAGAATTTATAGAATAACGCTTCTGCAAAGTTAAATAATGAGTAACTATTCAGCCTAGCACAATCTGCCGATAGGTACTGATTTCATCGAATAATGATTAATACATATGCGATAATTCCGATCGCAAACAAAGCTGTGAATATCATAATCGTCTTTTTTTTCAGCTCTCTCTCTTTTTGTGTAAGAGGTCTTAGTTCTTGTTCATGTTTCTTTTCCAGTTTCGATCCGATGAAAGTGCCAATGAGCAGAGCAACTATATATCCTGCAAAAATACTCCCAAGTGCAATAGCAATGGGAATTCCTGCCACGATACCGATTGCAAGCCCCTGTCCCATATAATGACCTCTGGGATACTTTCCGGTATTTTTGTACTCTTCTCTTTTAAGTTTGAATGTAAATAATGACATCACAAGTCCTGCACTGAGTAACACAAGCATGATGATTATAATAACATAATATGTCATGCATTTGCTTTTGTTTCCCTTTAGTTAATAGTTTGTGGACGGATATTTTATCCTTGTCTTGTATAACTGGCGGGATTTACACATGTCAGGGGTATGTAATATAAAGTGGAGTGCACAATACCCTATTCTCTTCATTGGCTTGAAGATACAGGAATAAGCCATTTCAGGCTCATCTTAAAAGGAGTTAAACAATGATAGTTGGGAACATAATGACTGCAAATCTGGTATGTATAAAAAAAAATGATCTGATGACACATGCCAGAAAACTATTGCGCGAAAATTTTCTTCATAGTCTTCCTGTGCTGGATGATAAAAGCAGTGTAGTGGGGATGCTGGATGATAAGGATGTCCTTCGGCTGCAATCAAACAGATCTGAAGTAACAGTTGGTGGTTATGCACGTGAATTCCCATTGATACTCCCTGAAATGGAACTACGGGAGGCGGCAAAAGCTCTTCTTGATGCACAGCAACACCGTGCTCCAGTACTAAAATCATCAACTGATAAGACTATTGTAGGCTTAGTGAGTGATACCAACCTCCTGCATTATGTCCATCTTTCAAAGCTTCCTCCAAAACCGGTAGGGGAGATAATGAACAAAAAAGTAAGGACCGCATATCCTGATGATAGTATTTCTAAAGTTTGGGGCAATATGCTGGAATCGGATTATACAGGAATACCTGTGATATCCCACAAGGACGAGGTAATGGGAATGATATCCAGAAGTGATATTATTAAAGCTGGATTTGGCAGGAATTCCAATCGTTCAAACGATTTTCACGACAGTGGAACAGGGCACGCTCCAAAAGTGGAAAAACTGATGTCTACTCCGCTTTATTCGATCAATCAGGACACAACGATATCTGAGGCCATTGAAGCCCTAATTCATCATGATGTTGGCCGTTTATGTGTAACTGAAGGTAAGAAGCTTCTGGGTATTGTGGACAGGTTCACCCTTCTAAAAGAATGCCTTTTAAGTCAGGCTTTTAAATAATCCCTGAATCTTTGCTCGTTTTAATGATTGTGGGAACTGCTGTATTAATGAGAAAAATACCTGCTAAATACTTTTAAGACATGTGTTTTTCCTCATAGCATTTTATATTTGACATAAAAAAGCTTATTTTGGAATATTATTCTATATATCTGTTTTATATCGTAATAAAAAGATTAAAATTTGTTTTTTTATTATCATCAACACCTCTATATATCATTCCTATATGCTTGTATAATCTAATTATTGACATTATTTTGATAAAAGGTTAAAACAGGAGTTGTTGGTTTATGGTACCTACTATGGCAGTAAAGAATGCCATTCATTATCACGTAGTACAGAACATTCTGCAGCATTATAAATGTCCTGATACGTGCAAAGCATATTGTTGTAAGAATGGACGTGTTCACATGCTTGAAGATGAGTTCAAGGTTCTGACAGAAATGGATCCGGAAAAAGCAAAGAATATTATAAATGATGCTCTTGTTCCCCATCTCTATATGATGGGTACACCCTGCTCTTTTTTGAACATAACAAACAGGTGTGATACCTATGAAAAAAGGCCCACAGTCTGTGGCATGTATCCTTTCAAGATTAATGACTCTGGTATATCATCAGGATTACAGCCATGTCCGCTGGGTTTTTTGATTATTAAAGATTTCTCTATATGGATAATGGACACAATATCAAAAACAGACATTCCCCAAGATGAAAAGGCTGCTATACTTTTGCAATGGGAAGCTCTTCTCCAATCCTACTTAGCCGAACTTTCAGAATTTCATATAAAACCGATTCTAAAAGAAATACAGATACCATTCGATGAACTTGATATGCTGTCAATGTTCCTGTTCTCAAAAAACCAGAAAAACATCCCATATCCTCTGAAAATTTAACAGTTAAACACATATAGTCATACATAGAGCTATAATATGAATGAAATTAGGGGAGAGATAAGCTTTTGCAATATTACGTGAACACGCTTTATCCAGGGGATTATTTCAGGGATTGGCTTGTGGGACTTCTTGGTGAAAGGATAGGGAATAAGAATTGTGAGGTCGATGTATTCAAGTATGAACCTTCTTCACATACCGTGTGCAGATATAAGTTCAGAGGGGAAAGGTACAGTGTTGTAGCCAAGTTTTTTGGGGAACCATCTGGGAAGCAGAGAAAATACAATGCTTACGAGGCAATGATAAACGAATACAACAATCTTAAAAGAGTGGAACAATTCATAAACGTTCCAAAGGTTATAGGCATTAAAAGACATTTTAACTGTGTTCTTGTCACTGAGTATATTTCAGGCAAATCTCTTTTCCGCTATATGGAGAATGAAAAGAACCTGTATGATCGTCTGACATCAATTGCACACATGCTTCGACGGTTACATGATTCCACAGAAGGGTACTATGACCGGGAGAGGGAATTTGCGAATTTCCATCACGTTCTGGACCAACTCAAGCTTGATAATTCTACCAGGCAGCTTTTCAATGAACTGCTTGGGAGGTGGTGGCACAGTCCACTCCCGGATCGATATTCCGGCTGCATGGTTCACAGGGATGCAACTCCTTCTAACTACATATTCAGAAAAACGGTTCCATATGCCCTTGATTTTGAAAGTTCGTGGGAGAATGGTAATGCTGTGAGGGATCTGGGTATATTGTGCTCGGAGCTTAAGAATTATTTCGAGCTTAACAAAGGTTCAGGCATAAATGCCGAACCATATATTGGACATTTTCTCTGGCACTACAGCAGGAATGATGATGATTTCCGTTACTTATCGCAGATATTGCCTTTTTTTATGAGTCTTGGTCTTCTGAGGTCTGCAAGATTACACAGGCGATACCCGCATTTTAATTATCTCGTAAAGGAGGCCATTGAATGTCTGAAAGCTATCTGATAAAAGGTTTGATCTTTGATTGTTATGGCACGCTGATTGATATACACACGGATGAAGACAGTTTCTACACGTATGATACTGTGAGCAAGTGGTTGAAGTATCAGGGTGTGAAGATTGATCCGCTTGTATTGAAAGAGGAATATCTTAACAAAGCAAATTATGTAGTTGAAACTTCAGAAGAACCCCATCCTGAAATCAAGATCGAAGAGATCTTTGAGTCGATATGTAATGAGAACTCCATCTGGAATATTGATGCAAAGGAACTGGGGGTTGAAACTTCCCGGATCTTCAGATCTGCGTCTCTGCGCAAGATAGAGGCTTATCCTCAAAGCATTTTGCTCCTTGAAAAGTACAGGAACCTGCCTAAATGCGTAGTATCCAACGGACAACGCGTTTTCTCTGAACCGGAATTGAGATTTCTGGGCCTGCATCAATATTTTGATTTCATAATATTCTCTTCTGATGTGGGGAACAAGAAACCAGATACGGGGATGTTTAAAAAAGCGCTGGAGTTCATGGGCCTTGAGGCACATGAAGTTATGTCCCTCGGTGACACGCCTGAGAATGACATGTTTGCGCCTCAGAAAATCGGAATGCAGGCCATGCATATTCATGATTCCTGGAAAAAAGTTAAAGAAACTGAAAAAATGGATGCTGATTCAGAAAACACAGATGAAGAAGTTTAGTTCTTCTGTTTTCTTTCTTTGTTATCTTTAGTCACTTATTAGTGGTATAGATATTTCAGTATAATCTGTGCCAACTATCTTTACTCCTTCTTTTTCATTAGATCCAACCGCAACCATGATATTGAATGTCTCTGGATCAGGTGTTACTTTTTTATCAGGAAGCAGATCAATCACAACAGTTCCCGAGCCACCTCCTGTTGGCTTATAATTTCTGCCCCTTCCAATTTCTACATATTTATCCCATTCATATTTATCGGAACCAGTGCTCCATTTTGTCACAAAATCAACAAGTATTGACTGTTCTTCATTTTCAGGGTAACTGCTTATAATATTAGAAACAACCCAACTTTTAGGTATGTAAACAGAGACGCCACCCCAATCATCAGGGTCAATTTCAATAGAAGTAACAATTTGCACCTTTTTATTCTCTTGGATAAACACGGTTCCTTTTGCAGATGTGTCAAGCTCAGTGGACTCGGAACTTACATTAAAACTCTTTTGTGCTATTATATTTTTATTAACTTCTATATACTTTTCTTCATTTATACGATTATTTTCATAAAATATTAATGAAAAAATAAATAAAACCAATAACAAAATTAATATGTATCGCTTCATATGCTAAAATCCCCAATCAAATGATTAGATCTATATATTTTTGCTACACACTTTTCTATTGATGTTCAGTAATTCATTATTTTTCGCGAAAATCCTTAGAAATTCTGTTTATAATCTTATAATTGCTCTTATCATAAAGACCATTATTCATAATAATTCTTTTAGTGCTTTAATTTCATAGATTATTTTGTCGGTAGTCCTATATCATTCTGTTGATGTTATATAATATGACTTAGAGATATTTTCATCATGGGAAAACGAGGACCTAAACCAAAATTTACTGATGTTGCTTGTCCTAACGAAAAATGTCAAAATTTCGATCTTGCTG
>JAVEPM010000038.1:0-30473 GCA_034008115.1 Methanolobus sp. | reverse complement strand
TTCGAGTTTAGTTACAAAAGAACTCTATGAAGCATCACTAATTGCTTGAGCAAGACAATGATTTTTTAACATACCGCTAACGTTTAAAGTTTCCAATGCTATCGCTTGATTCTCGCTTATGAGCTTAAAGGATAATTTATGTTGGAAATCTGCTCTCTGCTTGCTTATTTTTTAATGAACTAATGATAATGCTAGTCTGGCTTTATTTTTATTCTTAGAGCCCTTCTGTTTCTTGCTCATTCTTCTTTGAAGAACATTCAGGTGTTTCATAGAGTTTCTGAGATATTTTGGATTCTCAATCTTTTCACCGTTAGAAAGGACTGCAAACTCCTTAATTCCAACATCAATGCCGATAGTTACCTTTTCATCGAAAGGAAAACTCTTAGGTGCCTCCTTTTCATTATCTAAAAGGATACTGATGTAGAATTTTCCAGTTGAACTTTTGGATACTGTAGCTGTTTTGAGTTTGCCTTCTCCGAGTTTCCAATGAAGTTTTGTTTTAACGTTACCTATTTTAGGAAGGATTATAGTATTATTTTCGTAATTTATTAAATAATTCTAAGGTACTGAAAAGGACTGTACAGGATTCTTTTTTGATTTGAATTTGGGGAACCCCTTTTTTTTCTCGGAAAAATGTAACTATTCAGCCTGATAAAAACGCTATCTATAACAATCTTGACAAAAAGTTGAAATGTAAATTTCATTATGAACATTTATTTTGATTGTTACTATTGATTGCTTTTTTGATTGTTAGTGGGCAGATATCTCCATTTCGATGAAATCAGCACCAATTGGCAGATTGTGCTAGGCTGAATAGTTACGGAAAAATTTAGTAAATGCATTTTCAAGGTTAAGAGTAGCACCTTGTAATGATTGAGAATTTACATCTTTTAACCATCTATAATCCTTTTTTAATTCAGTTATCATTTTATTCAAGGTGAATCTTGATACTGGTTTACCATTCTGTTCATATGATCTTATTTTATTTTCTAAAACCCAATTATAGACAAACCTACATGCACCGAAATGTTGGAAGAATGATTCTTCCTGTTCTTTTGTATGATACAATCTATGTTTGAAAGCTTTTAACATACAAATATTATATTGTTTAAACATAATATATAATTTGTGCTAATGTATATCCGGAAATTGTTTTGTAGAATAGACGTAATTCATCCAGATTGATCTGGATGTTTTCTTTGAAATGAAACTCCCATTAAATCTTCGATTTAATGTGAGCTTGAAAACGGTGGTCTTCTTACTTTTGTCCTGATAAGCCATAGAAATTCTTATAATCCTCAATAGCTTTCCTTGCCTGCTTTGGGTATCGCTTAAGCATACAACTGAGGAATTCATCCCTGGATGTGAATTCCTTCATTCTGTTTATAATACTCGTTGCGTACTGTTTTGAAATGGCATTTCCTTTCTGTATCTCAAAAGTCAGGCAGAGTGCATCCGAAGGGAAGTACTTCCTGCGAATGTATGGTGCAACAGAGCCCAGAAGTACATCATGATCAAGCCTGCTGAATGCTGGTACACCTATACGGCCCAGCCTTTGAGCAGCTGTGAGTTTTCCAAGATTTTCCGCAGAATAAGAGTGAATTTCAATATAGACTTCAGGTTTAAGTTTTTCCACAGCCTCTATTACAGGCATCCCGATTTCAGTAAAATATCTATCATCCAGTGTAGAGATGTAGTTGCCTTTACTCACAAGAGGAATAACTGCCAGAGTTCCCTTCCTGGGTGCTTCTATCTTCTCAAGGATGTCTGAAGTATCCTTCCATTCTTTGCCGTGCAGACCTGCCACAAACAATCTGACAGGCTTCCCTTCTCCAAGTATACGACATGACATGTTCATCTTGGTTTGATCTTTATTTTTATTCTATCTAATTTTATTTCATTGTTTTTTATTTAAATATTAAATTCATTTCTTAGCCTTTCCCGGATTACACATGTTTCTGTGCAATGATATATATCTCCTGCTTTTCAGATTCCAGAACCTCAATGATTTTCAGTCCCATTGTCTCTGCCTTTGCAAGAATAGGTTTGCTATTCTTCTGTTTTCCCATTTTGATCACCTGAAGCAGTTTTCCTTTATTCTTCAACAGTGGTAAGACCCTTTCAAGAGCTGCAAGAGAATCAAGGGGTTCAAGTGTCATATCACTAAGTACCACATCGACCTTTTCAGGTGACATCTCTTCCAGTGGGATCTGGAATACATCTGCAAATATTACAGAAACATTTTCTTTTTCATCGACTATTTTTTCGAGTTCCGTGCCAAAATCCCTGCTAAATTCCACACCTTTAACAGAAGATGCTATCTCAGATGCCAGCATCAAAAATCCTCCTGCACTTGAACCAAGGTCCAGTACCCGGTCACCTTTTGCGATCAGACCTGTTGCATCCTGTATCTTTTTGAGTTTGAAATAACCCCGAGGTCTATCAAGCCCTTCCTCTACATCAAGCTCAGCACCTGCACTTATATCTCTGGAAGGTTTTTTTACAATGGTATTATCTACTTTGATATTGCCATTGAGTATAGCGGTTTTTGCCCTGCCCCTCGACTTAAAATAACCCATTTCCACAAGGTACGCATCCAGTCTCATGATTCAACTAATAAGGAACTGTACTATTTATATTATCAGTTTCAAACTACATGGAAAAATTACAGATTTTTAAAATCCAGTTTCCAGGAACAGATAATGATAAAGAGATTCAACTCCCTTTTCCCCCTGTGGGCAATTATTTTCTCAATAATAGCCTTTGCTTATCCATCCATATTTTCCCCTTATAAGAATGCAATAACTCCCCTGCTTGGGTTTGTAATGTTTGGAATGGGAATTACACTTTCAACAAACGATTTTCTGCTTGTGCTTAAAAGACCCGGTGTTATAGCCCTTGGAACTGCCATGCAGTACATACTCATGCCACTCATTGCCTTCATCATTTCTTATCTGCTCAATCTTCCCATTGAGATAATGGCAGGAATGATACTACTGGGGTCCTGTCCCGGAGGTACAGCTTCAAACGTCATCTGTTACCTTGCAAAAGGTGACCTAGCACTTTCAATCACACTTACATCTGTTTCCACACTGCTGGCTTTCTTCATGACACCTGCACTTACATGGCTTTATATCGGACAGGCAGTACCAGTGGAAGTAGGGAACATGATGCTGAGTATTGTAAAGATAGTACTTGTTCCGGTGGCACTTGGACTCATCATTAACACGCTCTTCGATAAACATATTGAAAGATTCAGGCATGCTTTCCCGGCATTATCAGTAGCTACAATCGTGTTTATCATTGCTATTATCATCGCCCTGAATAAAGATAATATCCTTATTGCCGGAAAAATTGTAATAATTGCAGTCATCCTCCATAATGGATTTGGATTTGCAAGTGCTTATTTTTTTTCAAAAGCACTGGGACTTGATGAAAAAGATGCAAGAACCCTGGCAATCGAAGTTGGAATGCAGAATTCAGGATTGACTGTGGCTCTTGCAGCTAAGTACTTCACACCCCTTGCAGCTCTTCCTGGAGCTTTATTCAGTATATGGCATAACATCATGGGATCTGCACTGGCTGCATACTGGTCATTCAAAGAGGACCAAAATGATTTATAGAATGCGAAACGATGCTTCTCCCTGGTGATGATGATTTGTTAAAGGCAGTAATATTCGATATGGATGGTGTGCTTGTGGATTCAATGTCATATCATGCAGAAGCGGTCCAGCATATCTTCGATGAGATAGGCGTGGAGATGGATCAACAGGATATCTTTGAAAAAGAGGGAGAAAGAACTGTGGACATCATTACATTCCTGCTCGATAAAGGAACTGGCAATGCGTCAAATTATGATGTATTAGATATTGTTGAGAGATACATTGCCGAGTTTAACAGAATAGTGGAGCTTAAGGTCTTTGACGGCATGCAGGAATGTCTTAGCGAGCTCAAGGAGAGCTTTGACCTTGCTGTTGTATCAGGTTCTGACAGGCCAATTGTTAATAATATTATCCAGTCCCTGTACCCAAAAACATTTAAAGCGATTATCAGCGCTGACGATGTTGAACGTGGAAAACCCCAGCCGGATCCATACCTTAAAGCAATGAGAATGCTTGGAATTTCCAGTCATGAAGCTATTGTAATAGAAAACGCCCCTATGGGCGTTGAATCTGCTAAAAAGGCAGGCTTGTGTTGTATAGCAATACCAACCTACCTTGAACCTGAAAAATTACAGCAGGCGGATATGCTCATAAAAGACCACAAACAGCTTGTAGAGTTCCTGCGCAAGCTTGAACCCTCGTACACCTGTCCTTAGTTGTCAAAATCATAATTACATTTTATGCCGCTCTCATCTGAACACAGGTTGCATGATACACATTTTGCGAGCTCTGCTTCACCATTCCTTATTTTTGTAACAAGGTCAGGTTCACATATGAGCGGTCTGGACAGAGAAAGCATATCCGCATACTCTTCTGCAAGCATCTGCTCCATAACAGCCCTGGAGCGTATGCCACCTACCAATATAACAGGCACATCCACAGCTTCTTTTATCATATTTGAGTAGTCCCGGTAATATGCTTCATCGTCGGCCTTGTTTATTTTTGTCCTGAACATCTCCTGCCCCGCTTCAACAATACCGCCACTGACCTCAATGGCGCACACACCATTTGCAACCAGTATCTTTGCTATCTCAACACATTCAGGAGCATCGAGGACATTTTTCTTACCCTTCGGGAAACCATCAGTAGCATTCAATTTGACAAGAATTGGAAAATCTTTACCAATCATCTCATGTATCCTTGTAATGATATCCAGGATTACCTGTGTCCTCTTTTCTGTGGAACCACCCCACCTGTCCTTGCGTCTGTTACTGTAGGGAGAAATAAAATTACTGAGCAAAAAACCGTGAGCGCAGTGTAATTGTACAGCATCAAAACCTGCTTCCTTTACCCTTCTTGCAGCATTGGCAAAGTCCTCTATTATCCCAAGGACCTCTTCTTCTGTCATTTCCTCGGGAGTTACACCGTTTCTTTTATTTGTAACGGCTGAAGGTGCAAGTATAATTGGATTTTCGGCACTTAACATGCTCTGCCTGCCACCGTGCACGATCTGAACTGCGATCTTGCCTCCATGCTCATGAACTCTGGAAACGACCTTCCTGTAAGGCTCTATGAACCTGTCATCATAGATTCCCTGCTGAAGGCGGTCACTTTTACCATTGGGATTGACATATGCATATCCTGTGATGATAAGCCCGACATCATTACGTGCAAGCTCTTCGTAGAGCTCACCCAACTTTTCAGTTGCTGTGCCATCAGGCTCTGCCATCCACTCATGGGTAGCCGAGCGTACAAAACGATTTGGAACATCCATATTCCCAAGTGCTATCGGTTCAAACAACATGGAGGAATATTGATGTCAGTGGCTTATATGCTTTTCTTAGCCTCATGCGTATTTTGCTTCGTCTAGCTCTTCCTTTAGGGCTTCGTTGTTAACCCTGTAGATAAGCATTGATGCAAATAGCAGTGCAAAAGCCAGCATGTTGACCATTAGCGTGAGACGTAGTGAAGTTCCTTCGAGTCCTCCACCGCTGCCTCCATACGAAGAACCGCCGAACATCAGCGGGTGGGCTGAACGCCACAAACGTATGGAAAAGAAACTGAGCGGAACAGAGAGAAATCCCACGATTCCAAAGACAGCTGCAAGACGTGCTCTCTTCTCTGGTTCTTCAAGTGCCTGACGAAGCATCAGGTAAGCAAGATAAACGAGGAAGAGTGCAAGAGATGTCGTGAGCCGGGGCTCCCATACCCAGTACCATCCCCACGTGGCTTTTGCCCATATGGACCCCGTTGCAAGTACAAGGAAAGCAAAAACTACTCCCACTTCTGCGGCACAGTGAGCAAGAATATCCCATTTCCTGCTGTTTTCTTTAAGTTGCATTACACTGGCAATAAAAACCACTGTGAATGACAGGTATGCCACCATTGCTATTGGCAGGTGGAAATAGAAGATCTTAAAACTGCTGTCAAGCAGCTCACCGGTATTCCCCTTCATCTGGGGCAGATGAAAAAAGACCATCCATATGGCAATTAGCATAACAGGGACTGTGATGGCTGCAATTATTCTCTCTTTTTTCCTGTTGATGAGCATGATTGTTCCTCTGCTTTATTAAAACTCCTGGTTTAAATGCTTTTCATACATCCTGTATTCCATTCTGAACTGATACGTTCAGTCCATTATGGTATATTCAAACACAAGATATCCGGCAACAAAGAAGATGAGGTCATAGACCAGAAGCAATCGCAGCTCTGAACCTATATTTCCTATATCTCCATCCACAAGTACCTTTCCGGTTGCCATTACCGCAGGAATTATAACCGGAATGATGAGAGGAAGCAGAAGAACCGGGAGCATGATCTCCCTTGCTCTTGTGCTGGTCGAGAGTGCTGAAAGCAGAGTTCCCACACTCACAAAACCGAAGGTCCCCAGAAAGATAATGATTGCAAGTCCCAGGATACCGGTTATATTGTAGTTGAAAAGTACGATGAAAATAGGAATTGTGAGTAACTCAACTATGAACATTAGTATTGCACTTGATATTGTCTTTCCGATATAGATCGAGCTTCTGTCAATGGGTGAGAGTTTCAAACCTTCAAGACATCCGTTTTCCATCTCATCTGCAAAAGAGCGTGAAAGTCCCAGAGTGCCAGCAAAGGTGAAAGCTATCCAGAGCACACCAGGAGCAAGTTTTACAAGCATTTCCGGCTGGCTTAGAAGCTCAGCAAATGAGATGCTGAAGATAACAATGACTACCAGTGAGAATATAAGCATGGAATTTAGCATCTGCTTTGTGCGAAACTCCGACTTCAGGTCTTTTGCTGCAATATGGAGGCTTTTCATCGTTTATCCCACACCTTATCCTAAAAGTTGCTGATACCCTCGACGTCCATATCCTTTTCCACTATGGAAAGATACTCTTCCCTGAACTCTTCTATGCTGGCAAGATCTTTTTTTAATTTATCGAAACGTAGCTCTCCCCTGTCCATAATGAGCATGCGGTCACATAGCTCAAAAGCCCTTTCAATGTTATGGGTTATCATTATCCGGGTTACATCTGAATTTCCAGTATTCATGAGGACACGTTCAAAATTTGCAGCCGCATGCTGGTCAAGGCCAGTATAGGGCTCATCCATCAGCAGAATCTCAGGATGGTGTAACAGGGCTCTTGCAATTGAAAGCCTCTGTTTCATTCCCCGTGAAAATGAGCCGGCTCTCTCATCAGCACGCTCAAGGAGCTTGACACTCTTCAGGATCTCTTCAACCCTTTTATCGATCATACTTTTTTCAATACCGTACATACGTGAGAAAAAAACCAGATTTTCCCTTGCTGTAAGCTCATCATAGAGATATGTTTCGTGGGAAATAGCGCCTATCATCCCCCTGGTCTTAGATGGATCTTTTTTGTTGTCGACCCCATTGATCAGCACATTTCCCCTGCTGGGTTCAATTATTGTGGATATCACCTTAAGAAGAGTGGTCTTCCCTGCTCCGTTTGGACCAAATATGACAACAAATTCACCCTTTCCAATCTCAAGCTGAATATTACTCAGTGCCTTTCTATGACCAAAACTCTTTGAAAGATCGTTTATTGAAATGATACTATCCATTGGAGTTATATTTAGAGCTTATACAGATTAACGTTTTGTTCTGTAAATTATAATTCAGAAAGAAAAATGAAACAGATGATACAACTATCATCTCTCAAAGGCAGGTCCGCCAACATCTGCATTATTGCTGTATCCCACACTTTCCCAGTAGCCTTTGTATGGTTCATCAGTGACCTCGATGGCTGTTATCCACTTGGCCCATTTATAACCGTACTTTACTTCCGCAACAAGTTGAAGAGGAAATCCTTTATCTGCAGGAAGTGTTACATCATTGATCTTGTAGGCGAGCATGATATCATTCTCTACAAGGTAGTCAAGTTCAAGCCCTGTGGAATAACCATCGGCAGAATAGAATATAACAGTTGTTGCGTCGTTGTTGGGACTGGTTTCGTTGAATATAGTATTTAGAGATACACCTGTCTATTTTGCATCAAAGCCCCAGCCTTCCACGCAATCCATGCGAACAAATCTTGTTACTGAAGGATAGGCGAGCAACTGATCATAACTCAGATTAACAGGATTCTCAACCAGTCCGTAAACCTGAAGTTCGTATGTATCCTGATCTATGTACTGAGTACCTTTGATAGCATTGTTGCGTTGTTTTGAAATTGGAGTTAATTCATTTCCCTCAAATTCACTTGCTTCTCCGGAAATATTGATCTCTTCCTGAGACTCCTCCAGACAGCCAGATGTAAGCATAAATAAGAAGAAAATGGAAATTGCTGAAATTAATACAGCCCTTGCAGTCATTCTATCCATCATATGGCAAACCTCCTGCCTATTAGATATTAGCCAGAAGTTCAAGCCCTTTATCACTTAAAAAATACTTGTCTTCGCTGATATTCAGAAACTCCCCGTTTATCAGGAATTCAGTATGGTATTTAAAGACTTTCTCATCAAGTCCTGAACTTTCAAGAAGGTTCGCCTTTGTGCCTCCAAAAGCCCCTATTTCTTTTATGAGTTGCCTTCTTACCGGATGTGAAGCTGCTTTATGTATTAGCTCATGCTCAGCTTTTACACGTTCCCTTTCAGAAGGTCTTGCAATTATCAAATCATCTAATTCATCGTCATCCAGCATTGTCCAACTCCTCCTTGAATTAAGTATAAAAGTACAATGTTAAAAATATTATGCCAGATGGAACTGAAAATAAAAGAATAAAATTAAAAATAAAATCAAATGCTTGCTTTCTTTAAAGAAAATATAAATGTTGGCGTGTTGAAAACAAACAATTTATTAATGCAAGAAGATGCATTTGTCAGAGGGAATCATTGTTATTAGTATTGTTATTAGCATTCATAGTAATGAGATCAAGCAACTGCTTTACCTTTATTAGAAACATGTGCAAACTCCATTTCAGGATGTTTATACAACTCTTTCATTATTAAACCAGGATCTGCAGGCAGGAATATGAGCTTTCCATTTTGGTACCTCATTGGAGAACCAATAGCTTTGTAATATTCATTCTTAAGGCTCTGTATTGCAGCTATCACTGTTTCATTATCATACTCAGAGTTACCAAGGTTTGCAAATGCTACTCCAAGCAACACATTGTTTGCGTGCAGGGCAAGATGCAGATGCCATGTATCCTTGTTAACGAATTGATGGATTTTAATATCCATAACTATATTACTTTCATTTTCCCTCAAAATAGCAATCTCCTTGTAGTGAATACAACTGAAAGAAATTATGAACTAATATATAAGGAATATGTTGATATTTTTAGAAATATATACATGAATAGGAATAATGTGTACTTAGTACGGAGCTTTATGTTCAAAAATTCATTCGAACAGGCTCACAGGTACGACTTTACCATGATTAACATTCCTTTTCAAATATACTTGGAATTGTTCAGAATCTACATCGAAAATAAATACGTATTCTGTTTTAAAGTAAGCCCAAAATTGTGCAAAAGGATTCCTTGCATCGCTAAGAGTTACCGTTACATTATCCTGTGAAGCAGAAACGTTGTATACCAGATAATCAATTTCTCCTGGAAGACTGCTTTTGTACAATACTTCAGCCCTTGACAAATATTCCATGAACTCACTTTGATCATCAGGGTACTTTGGAACAAATGTAGCTTTCTCTATTCCATTCCAGTAGCCTGAAGTGAGTATTCGATAGTGTGTATCGTTGTAAGGATAAGCTGAAAGGAATTTACCAGGGGAAATTGGATAAGAACCCTGATAATCTATATCATGTCCTTCAAGCTCTTCAAGGTGGTCTATAAGCAATAATTTTGCAAAAGGATTAAGCAAACACCAGATAGTGAATATTATTAGAAGATTCCTGTAAAGTACCCTGTGTTTACCTGTTGAAAGCCCGTTGAACCAGTTATCCCTGTCTTTCAGGACTTCGTTAATCGTTTTGATACCATTCTTTTTATTCTTTTTATTCTTCGCGTGCTCTGCTAAAATGTAAATTATAGGTATAAAAGAGATAATTGTGACAACAGGATCGAAGAAATCAATTGCTCCTATGGTAGAAGAATCTGTTACAAAAGGAAAAAAAGGTCTCATTTTCCAGCTTGTTACATAATCCAGATAGATATGACTGAATATGGCAATGCCTGAAGCAATTGTCAGTGTTCTGTCCCTTTCTTTGAGCCATATGTATATGATCACAAGAGAACAAAAAATAATGGAATGCATGAACTCCCGATGACCCATCAGGTAGTACATAATTTTGTATGTCTCATGACTCAGGTTCTGGTCAATCACAAGTAACAGCATATTCAGTATGAAATCAAGGTCAGGAAGTATTGACATGAAGGCAACTATCTTTACCTGCCTGCTGTTTAGTCCTGCAACTGATGCTATCAAAAGCCCGATTCCAAGATGGGACAGAGTATTTACCATTCTATGATCCTCACTCCACCTAAGATGAGGCTACCATTCTTAATATATTTTTGCAGGATGCTAAATTCTATTTTGGTTTGAGTTAGCTTTCAATAATTGCCAAGAGCCTTTGCAACAAACCTGTGAAAACCATGTATACTTGCACTGCTACCAAGATACATCATGGGACATCTTCCAGTGATTATGTTCAGGCCTGGTTCATATTCAAGAATTTCCAAATACAACCGTTTTTCCTACTTGTATGACCTCATGGAAATCCCTGTAGAATTTCTCTGGTATAGTAAATGGAGAAAAGAGCTCTTTGGCAACATGTCCGGGAGAGTTCTTGAGGTAGGTGTCGGGACTGGTAAGAACATAGGATACTATCCAAAAGATTGTGAGGTTGTCGCAATAGATATAAGCGACGGGATGCTTGCGCATGCGAAAAAGCGCTCAGCTGGAAAGAAGAATGCTTCCCTTTTACTGATGGATGCAGAACATCTGGGATTTAAGGATAACTGCTTTGATTTTGTGGTGACGACTTTTGTATTGTGCTCTATTCCAGAGCCCATAGGTGCACTAGAAGAGATGAAACGTGTCTGCAAACCTGAAGGTATGGTCATAAACCTTGAGCATATGAAAAGTGAGAATCGGTTAATAGCGTTCTTTGAAGACCTCTTTAACCCGGTGAGCTCAGCAATCACTGGCGTGAATATAAACCGTGAAACTGTGAAAAATGTTAAAAAAGCAGGTCTTAATGTAACCGATGTAACAAATATGGCTCTGTGGGATGTTTTCAGAATGATAAAGTCTAAACCCTGATTCAATCAAATATTTCGGTCAGGTCGTCAAATCCCAAGTTGACATCAAATTCTTTCAGCTTGAAGAACTTCTTTGCCCTGTTATCATTATCTTCAAGTCGCAGGTCACTTTCAACAAATCCTGCATTTTCCAGCCTCTTCAGGTGCAGCTGGATTACCTGCCTGGAAAGTTGAAGTTCTTTTGCAAGATCATAAATGTACCTCTCTCTTTGTGAGAGCAAATACAGTAGCTTTAATCTTACCGGATGGGAAATCGCTTCACCGATTGTTATTATTTGTTGAAGTGTCTTTGTCATCTGAGAACCTGCTGTTTTTAATTCCGTCTTTGAGGCATTTGACTCAATTACCGGATTTAGATATCATCAAGTTTTTCTTTTATGTCCTGAACCATCTTTTTGATATCTTCCACATCCTTCTCGACCCTTGCCAAACGTTCATTGTTTCCAGAGCTTCCAGAATCAGACCTGTTCAGAAGTGTGACTGTGACCCAAACAACTAAAAAGATGATAAGTATGTTCAAAAGAAGGCCCCATATTCCATAACCATACATGCTGCTGCCCATCATTTTATATTCACCCTAAAAAGTTATATTTTTAATAAAAAGTATATGGGAAGGGATGTATTATTACTTTTCGACCTTCCACAACCTATTATTAGACCACATGGACGATAATCAATATCTGTATCCGGCTCCGCCACAGCCAGCATATCCACTGCCGCGCATGCTGCGTCCACTCTGGTACTGTGGTCTCTGGTTTGCGTAGAAATCATCTATGACTTCACCTGTATATGCATCGATACGTCCCTGAGTTATGGTGCCTTCATCATCTGCATAGCTGAATACCCACCATCTACCCATCTGATAGACATTTGATTCTGTTATTTCCTCACCTGTTGCGTTTTCCGCAAGCTTTATTGCCTCATCGATGTTCCCGACTTCAAGCTCAGCAACGGTTATCCCATCGGATGCATATGCTCCGTAAACAGGACAAGTTGCGTTTTCCGCAAGCTTTATTGCCTCATCGATGTTCCCGACTTCAAGCTCAGCAACGGTTATCCCATCGGATGCATATGCTCCGTAAACAGGACAATTATCGTATCCATATCCCATTCTGTTCGCTGCCCATCTGTGCATCTGTCCGAAGAGAGCCGTATCATCTGTTTCATCGACCGCCGCACTTACTATACCTATCCCTGCAATGGTTGCAATAAGCATACCAGCAAGGAGTATTGATGCTGTTTTTTTCATTTTTACACCTTCCTGAAGTACAGGAGTATTTCGTCCTGCATATGTAGCCTTAACACTACATATGTACGATATACTTGTACTTAAGGATTGTGTTGAACTTCTAATATAGACCGGTTTTTAGCAGTAGTGAAAAATGTATTTTTACCAGATTTGCCAGATCAAAGAAAATATATACTAATTATTCTTACTTTCTTCTTTCGCTGAACCATCCGACAAGAGGCGGTATCCAGCAGAGGTTTGCAGCAATTGCTTCAAACGCGGTGAAAGTCTGTGTAGTTGGACTGAAACCAAGAAAACGTGCAATTAAAAGCCCTATTGGGACAATGAATATCACTGCAAGGCTTGCAAGCATAACAGGATGATGGACATACCTTCCAAAAGCAACCCCCCAGGAACCTTCCGTTTTCTTCAAAAAAAACAGACCTGAAATGTTGGCTCCGATCTGGTCGCTGAGTGAATAGAAGAAAGGTATGTAAAATCCTTCGATACCATAAACATCAACTCCCGCAAGCCGGCTTCCAAGGTCAATTAACCATGGAACAGCAATACCGAAGAGTTTACCCCAACCGTATGCTTCTGCCATTGTCTGGGCGCTAGGTTTGAAATGCTGGCGTATGGAATAGAATCCCTCGAATATACTTTCCCCTTCACCTGCAAGGGTACGCACCAGCCACTGACCGATCGGGCTGCGCTGATATCCATACATATCCAGCAACGCGCCTGTAAACAGGCCGATAATGTATCCGGGAAATGTATATTTGATGAGTTCTGAGAAATTCTCAGTCTCAAATTCTTTTTTCAGATTTTTCCACTAAAACATTATTTTATTTTTTGTATATGAATTATCTGCTCCTGAGTTATACCCGAACATCAAATTTTTTGCGTCCGACTTTGACGGGACTTATGCCAACTGGAGTGGCAGGCCATAAATCCTATATACATAGACTATATTAAGAAATAAATTGGTTTTGAATTAAAATTTACTGATTAACACATTAAATTAATAATATTATTAATGTGCCAGTCTTATTCAATACTAAAACATGTTTTCTCATGGATGTTATAAGCAATGAATGAAGAAGAAACAATTGAAGCTAACGCAGTCACAGATTCAAGTATCGTCAACAGATTAACATCTTTTTTAGGAATACCATTCATTATTGTATTCGGATGGCTTAACAACAAATATGTCAGCATTTTTTCAGTTGAACATAATAACCACAGACTCATTATACTCTATTCTGGCATTTGTCCCGTTGTGAAGAACGACAGATTGAGAATCACCGGAAAAATGGGATCGGGTGGCAAAATTGGCATTCAGGGAATGATTATGAAAGCTTTTACTATCGAGAACTTAAGTTCCGGAGATATATACGAAAAGGTATGAAGAACCTGTGAGAATATTAGGGATTACTATACCCATTCGTCAAAATATCAGAATAATTTTATCCTTTTACCGATACTCATTTCAACAGCTTTGTTATATACCATATTGGCAGTCACAAGGTCTTGAACAGCAAGACCGGTAGAATCGAATATCGTAATCTGCTCATCTGACTCTCTTCCTTTTTTAACTCCGGCAACCACTTCACCAAGTTCAGCATGAATATCAGATTGAGATATCACTCCTTTTGACAGAGGAACATTGATCTCTCCTGAATGCGATGCCTGAATGATATCATCCACGATTATTCTTGACCTCCCCAACAAAGCAGAGTCCAATTCCTGTTTACCCATGGCATCTGCACCTATGGCATTAATATGAGTACCTTCACAGATCCACTCGGACATTACAACAGGTTCTCTCACTGGCGTGGTAGTCACCAGAACATCGCAATCACACACGTCTTTTATGCTCCTTTTTTTGTAAAATCGCAATTTACTACCTCACGCATATCCTTTTCAAAAGAATCACAATGAGATATATCTCTGCAGGTGATTTTCACTTCCTTAATTTCCAGGACCTCCGAAAGTGCAAGTAATTGAGTTCGGGCCTGCCCGCCTGTCCCCACCATTCCAACCACATGGGAATCAGGGCGTGCAAGATGTTTTGCAGCAACCCCACCGGCAGCACCAGTCCTCATGTTTGTGATATGAGTACCATCCATAATAGCAAGTGGAGCGCCGGTTTCTATGGAATTGAGAACCATGACAGTCATCACAGTCGGAAGACCCTTTTCCCTGTTATCAGGATGTACATTGACTATTTTAAGGCCTGCTATATCCTGCCCTCCCATAATGATGGCATTGTACGCAGGTCACCGTTGTGTTCATTGAAATAAAAATAGGATTTTGGAGGCATCTGTACCTTTTTCAACCCATGTTCTCCAAAACCATTCTCTACTACGAAAAGAGTTAGCATCATATCAATAACACTTATAACATCTGATTATTCAAGTCAGAGCACATCCACTGAAACACATCAATTCAAACATATTTTATATCTTTAAAGGAATGTGATAAAAATTGTTCTTTTCTGTTTAAATGAATGTAAGTAATTATATATTAGTACCGTCTTAATATAATATGTGTGACCGGACAAAAACCCAGAAAAACATCAAAACAAGAAATAGCAGATCTAATAAGAATAGCTGATGGGATGCTGGAACTACTGAAATATAAAATTGTAAGCAATGATCACGAATATCAAAAGAATCGAAATACATTCATTGCCGAATATACCAAATGGTACACACAATGTTTACCCATCGTAAGAAGTATACTTCCTGATAAGGCACCCAGATATGAGAGCTTATATCACACAAACAAACGTTCTGGAACAAATGAGTACACGTACACTATACAGGACTACATTCAGGGGGTTTATTTTAAGGATAAACCAAAAAGTTATACAGACAACATAACTTGTAAAAGATTGAAAGAACAGATATCTATATTAAAAACAGCTACACCAAGGATAAATGATTTCTCCTTTGAAATTAAAAAATTCGTTAAGATCAATCCGATCTACGGACAAGATTCATCTTCAATATCAAAACATGAGAGGTTCATGGATATCAGGTTTTCTGATGAACATTATAATTCAATAAAGGCAGAAATAAACTCATGTTACAAACGTGGTTTCTTTGTGGCAACTTTTTTACTTTCAAAAGAATTGATCCGAAATCTTTTGATAGACATTATAAAAATCAATTTTCATCCAATTTCTGATGAACAGATTTCTCTTTATTACGATCTTCAGAACAAGACCCATAAAGAGATGTGGCAATTGCTTGGAACACTGATAAAAAAGAAAGAAGAAATTGACATCAATTCTGAAGCAATCGAAAATCTGATAGAAATGCTTACAGCCATGGATCAGAAAATAAAACCTGGCTCACACTCATTTAAATCAATATCCACACGTGAGGATATCGATAACTACAGACTTGATGAACTTGTAGAACTACTTAATGATATCGTTGAATTTATGAGTAAGTGAACTCAATGTGAGAAATATCTTATTATGGGAATATCTAATATCACAGAAGCTATGGAAGGCTCCATTTTATAGTAATATTTTACACAAATGTATAAGTACTACTAAAGAAGAATGGAGGTAATATGAACATTTTATACATTTTTGCACATCCTGAACCGAAATCTTTCAATTCCTACATGAAAGAGATAGCTGTAAAAGAACTTGAGGAGAAGGGGAATAAAGTAAGACATTCTGACCTTTATACAATGGATTTCAAGCCGGTGCTAGATAAAAATGATTTTGTACAACGCAAGAAAACAGACTCATTCAATCCATTCATTGAACAGATAGCAGCAAGTAAGGAAGGTACTTTTTCCGATGATATAATGGCAGAGATGGAAAAAGTAAAATGGGCAGATGTCCTGATCTTTCAGTTTCCCATCTATTTTACCGCAATGCCAGCCATCATGAAAGGGTGGCTAGATAGAGTATTTGCAGCGGGTTTTGCTTTCAGCCCCATAAAAGATAGAGTTTATGAGAATGGATTGTTGAAAGGCAAGAAAGCATTGATGGTAATAAGTACTGGTGCAGAAGAAGAATTGTACTCCATAGGAGGTAAGCATGGAGATATCCGGGAATTGTTAAGGTATATTAACCACTGTACATTCGAGTATGTAGGAATGGAAGTGATCGATAACCACATGATCTTCGGAGCGGGAAAAATGTCTGCTGAAAAAGTAGATGAAGAATTGAACAAGTATCTGGAAAAGTTAAACCTGCTTTTTCAGGACTCATAAACCTGAAGTCTTCAGCCCAAAAATATCATAGTGATTACTGTAATTGACCCGATATCTTAACTTCAAACAAATTCGTAGTTTAAGCAATACATTTATGCAGAGAGTGACGTTTGGATAATGGGGGCTAAAGAAAAGGTTTATGAAAACAAACAAGAACACTTTGTTGGGCATCTGTGTATTGCTTACTATTGTCATTATGACAATCGCAACATTTTCCCTTGGCTGTGCTGAAACACCGGCTGTTTCTGATAACGAGACAGACATCGGTGACCAAAGCAATGATGAATATGTCTACAATGATGCAGTTGTTGAAGATACAGAGATATTGATACTGGAATCTTTTCCAGTTCAGGCCCATGTATTAACAACAGGATACTTTCCAGACGGATGTACCCAGATACATGAAAAAACGGTCCAATTTGACAGGGAAGAAAAAATATTCACCATAGATATAACAACAATAAGACCAGCAGATGTAATGTGCACTCAAGCAATTGTGCCTTACGAAGAGACAATTGTTCTGGATGTACATGGTCTTGAAAAAGGAACCTATATCGTTGATGTGAACGGATTTAGGAATGAATTTGAATTGCAAATAGACAACATCATTTCCGAATGATATTTTTTGACACCTGATTCTTATTTATTGGTTATTATTTTCCAGGCGTGACCATTTTCGATATTTTGGATGCATGTTAAAAGGCTTTTCCGTTATTTATACATCTAGTTTATCGGTTCGAAGCTTCGAGGTGATATTTTATTTTTTCTTTGAAAGCATGAATATCAATTGGTTTGGATATATAGTCAATGCAACCTGCTGCAATGAACCTTTCACCATCACCCCGCATAGAGTGAGCTGTTAAAGCTATCACGGGAATATCTTTAGTACTCTCATTATCTTTCAAACGGGAAAGTACCTCCAACCCATCCATTTTAGGCAATTGTATATCCAGAAGAATTAGATCGAAATGATTTTCCTTTACTTTTTCCAGAGCAATAAATCCATCCTCTGCAGGAGTAACCTGATATTCACATAATTCAAGAAGATCTATAGTAAGTTCCATATTTACAGGATTATCTTCAATTACAAGTATATGATACATATTTCCCCCTCAAGTTATTTGAATTCGTTTTTCTATCATAACATGCAACAAATCGTCCGAAGAATAAACCCACTTGCTTCCAAGTTACGAACCGGAATCGTAAATATAATATATGAATGATAATATTTTCATTGTTATTTAATCTATAAAAGAGTGTCGTATATGTACCATCACTGTCTATATAAATAGATAGAGTGCACAATATTCACCAAAAAAGTAAATAAATAGATATAAAGATTAAACGTCTAAAAGGTATACCTATAAATAGAAACCTTTTGCACAAAAGGATGGAACTTGATGCATAAAAATAAGGACAAAATAAATATTCCCGGTGTAATCAGGATGATACACGACTCGCCACATATGATCGTATTGGCAATAAGTGGTGGTGGAACAGAAGCAATTGGAGAAATGTTACGCTACGGAAAGGGATCAGATACGCTTATTGAAGCAATTGTCCCTTACAGCAAAGAGTCTCTGAATAAATTCATCGGAAAAGAGCCATCAGAATATGCTTCAACTGATACTGCAAAAAACATGGCAATGTCATCTTTCAGACGCGCATTATACCTGAACTCAAATCCAGATAAAAAATACTATGAAAATTTGATAGGCATTGGAGTGACCTGCAAATTGGTAAAAAACACAAATGAACGTGAAGGTAGGCAACATGAGGTCCACTTTGCTTCTCAATCATATCTAAAAACAACTACATCTAGTTTGTTCTTTAAAGAAAATGCCAGCAGAGAAGAACAGGAAAAGATTGCAGCTGATTTTATTATTGAAAATATAGCAGCTCTCTGCAATCCAGATGAAAAAATAGAGGCTAATAAGTTTAAAAATACAGGGGTGAAAGAAATTATCAATAATGAAATAGAAGCAGATATACCAGTGGCAGAATTGTTATTAAAAACGCTGGAGAACATTAATTCTGAAAAAAGTATTGAACCTCTGAAAATCGATATGGGAACAAATGATAACAAAGCTAAGATCATTTTTTCAGGTTCCTTTAATCCATGTCATAAAAAACATATTGAAATGGCAAAAATTGCTGCCGATAAATATAAAGAACCTGTTGATTTTGAAATTTCACTGGCTAATGTGGACAAACCACCAATAGATTATATTTCGCTCAAAGAGAGAATTGATTCGCTCCTGAAATACAAGGAAGAAAACTATATAGGGAATATTTATCTCACAAACTCACCCTTATTTGCAGACAAGGCAATACTTTTTCCGAATTCCGTGTTCCTAATAGGCACAGATACCCTTAACAGACTTTTCAATGAGAAATATTACAGGAACGGAGAAAGCAAACAGAGTCTGCTAGAACATTTTAAAAGATACAATGTCAGATTTATGATATTCAAGAGAAAAAATGCAGAAATCGATTCTGATATGGAAATTCCAGACATCTGTGATATTGTACCAACAAGCCGATATGGTGATGATGGCACTTCTTCAACAATGATCCGAAGCGACAAAATTCGGGATGTTATTCCTTGATCTTACATGCATTGTAAATAGGAGGATGACCATGAGACTCATTGTTTTGAACAATATCGGCATTGACAGCATTAGCAAGTACATAGACTATTTCCTGTGCTTTTAAAACACATTCAATATCCATGCTATCCCATCTGCAAGATGATATATTATCAAGTGTTTCTTTCAAATATGATATCTCATTCTGATAAATACATATGTCAAAATTTACATATCCATCGGTTTCTTTTAACAGATCCATGATGCTGTTCAACATATTTTCAAAACTGGAACTTGTCAGCTCATGAGTAAACGTATGTTCAGAAGGATTTACATTTTCCTTATGATAATGCACTTCTGCAAGGAACAAGAATCTATCACATTCATAGAACCAATCCCTTAAGATATATAATGAATTCATGCCACTCTTTATTTGTATACAATCCAATCATATAAATAATTAATTCTAACGAAATCCATAAGAATACAGATCATACATTATCATCACAGATTATTATTAATGGAAGCATGCTTTTCCAAATATCTTTTATACCAAACAAACCAGGGAGTATCAAGTAATCCAATAAGATTCTTAGCCACTATCTGACCAATGATAAGAGGTCCAAGTGGGGCAACTCCATAAAAAGCAAGTACCACAAATATAAGACTGTCAAGTGTTAAACTCAATAGGTCACTTGATGCACTCCTTAAGAATACCTGCTTTGGATAATGTGTTTTCATCCATGCAAACACATAGGCATCAAGATTCTGGAAAACAAGGAAAGAGATCCATGATGCAAGGATGATTCTTATTCCCTGTGTGAATATGCTCTGCCAGGCAGCCTCATGCTCAAAGAAAGGAGCTGGATTAAGACTATTGGTCATGACAATAAATGTCACCAGTAAAACCTGTGTTACAAAAGCAATGATAATGGCAATATGAGTTTTTTTCTTACCATATACCTCATTGATCATGTCAATTGCTTGTGAAAGAAAAGGGTAAAGAAACACTGCAGCCGGAGCAAAGAAAGTGTAGAATCCAAGGTCAAATTCTATTAAACGGGTTGCCACTATCTGAGAAGCCGCAAGGTAAATTGTATAAAACGCCACTAATGCAGCAAAACCATATTCTCTGTATTTGTTAACAATAAATGCAGATACATAAGTGACAATTGTGAGGCTAAATACCCAATATACCCATACAACAGGAAATACCATTAACATCAACCCGATTATAATAAAAATATAAATGTAAAGTACCAGCTTTAACATAAGCCAGGATAGTAGGCTTGAATCATATGGATGATATATATAATTATCCAAATAGTGACAAACAGCAGGGCATTTACATATTAGAGATCATTACTATTCACCAGAAAATAAGACTTCATTAATTTCCCATCCATGTAACATATCATACTAATCCGTTCCCTGGTCATAAGATCAAATAATCGCTCTATGCCTGCCGGATAGGCAGCTTTAGGATGCATAGGCACAAGAGGTTCTCCATCAAGCATTTCAACATAGAACATATCAGATCCAAAATTCCTTATAAAACGGATATCATAAGCAATAATGATGTCAATGATATCTTTTCTTGAGATTGCTGGAGTATAATGTTCCAGATCACTAGCCCCCAGTTCTGTCAACTCATTGTCCATAGAATATAGAGAGTAACTACGCCCATAAAAAACAAATGGATGTATACCTAGAAATGAATATTATTTGTTGTATATTTCAAATTTGAAATATCAAACAAATACAAAAATATATTTCACATTATTTCATCCCGGATCGTGCAAGAAATTACATACGCCAATTAATACGAAAATAAAGAACATACACTTATGAACATAAACATATGAAACATAATAATCAACTGGAAATATGTATGAAACATCATAATTTGTATGAAATCGGAATAAATATGGAAAATGAAATAAATCATCCCATACTTCTATTCCGGCCCTGATCAATAGCCATCTTAAAAATGTCCGGCTCCTGAGAACCCAGCATAAGATGTTTACCATTCTTAAATTCAAATAGCAGTCCCCTATTCCCCCGTATGTTGTAAGCCTTGCCTTTAGAACTATATCTAATACCCCAGCCCCCATAATCAAGAATTGGCCTGTAAGTTATGACACTATACGAACCAATGGTTTCAAAGGAATAGTATTTGAATGAAAGATGAATAGGGAAGAACTTTACGTATATGCCATCATTTCGGACATCAATTATCAGGCGTATAGACATTATAAACAAAGGTAATAGAAGACCAAAAGCAAACCATATAACGAGCATCCCCTGATTAGAGGTAGGATTATCACCATATGGCCGACTATAAACCAATTGTTCGATAGCACCATACCATGCCATCGCAGCTGGTAAAAGGACAAGTACCCAAACCCAGAATTGATTAAATTTCTGGACCTCCCGATAAATAGAAGAATTATTAGTTGCCATTAATATATACATAGGAATTGAATATATATATATAATCATTCTTTAAAAACTGCGGTGTGATATACAATGTTTTCCATAGTGTATACAACAACAAAAGACAAAGAAGAAGCAAAAAGAATAGCTTCAAAACTTGTTGAGCAAAAGCTTGCTGCCTGCGTCAATATGAACCCTATTGATTCAGTTTATGTCTGGAAAGGGAAGGTAGAAAGTGAAGGAGAAATAGCGCTTTCTGTAAAGACTACAAGCAGTAGAGTAGATTCCGTCATAGAATGCATAAAAAATATGCACAGCTATGAACTACCAGCAATAACATCCTGGAAGATTAGCGGTGAAATGGAATATCTCAAATGGATAGCTGAAACTGTGGACAAGCCATAAATTAAAGCATCTGGCAACAAAGATAATATAGAGTTCCATTAATACAGCGGACAATGAGAAAAAGGACTTCCGAGGAATCCAATAAATGGATAGAACAGGGATTAAAAGAAAAAGACCCTGAAAAGAAAATGCATTATTTTGGCCTTGCACTTGAGTTGGATCCTAACAATCCCATTGCTCTGAATAACAAAGGTATGCTTCTTCACAAAAAAGAGAAGTTCCACGAAGCTATTGAATGTTATGACAGAATACTGAACCAGTATAATATAGCAGGATTTGTACCTGCGCTGTATAACAAAAGCCTGGCCCTTAAGAAACTTGAAAGGAACGAGGCTGCGCTGAACTTTATGGCAAAGGCACTAAAACAACAGCCGGATAACGACAAGATCAAAGACAAAATAGAAAAGTTAACCCAGTCCATCGAAGAGAATGGAGAAACAAGAGCCACAGCATTTATACCTACTAAAAAAATAGCTGTGAATCAGATATATACCCGATGGGAGCCACCTGCCATAAGTTCACTTCTGTCACAGGCATTAAATTGCAGCAAGAGAGATATAAAATACTACAAGGGTTGTGGAGAAGACCTTGTAAAAGAAAAAATGATACTGGACAATCTTAACCTTAAAGTGTATTCCTGTAAATCGTGCAAATTCCAGAAAAATGGCATTTGCCACCATGCGGATACAAAAGCAATGAGAGTATCCCAAACTGCAATATGCAGGAATTTCAAACCAAGGAATAGAAAAAACTAGAAACGGGATATCAAAGTACCCCGAGTTCCGTCAAACGTTCTGGCAAGTACTTATCCGTTACAAAGTCAAGACCTTTGCCTGCGAACGCTTGCTGTTCTGCTTTTTTGCCAATATCAAGTTGCAGGCTTATCTGTTCTTTCCAATAATCACTTTCAAATCTTGGATCTGTAAGTTCACTTCTCAGAGCAGCCACATCTTTTTCCGTCAATTTATCCGTGGAAAGTTCATACTCCACAATATCCGAAGGCTGAACACCAATAAACTGGGCACCAGGAGTTGCCATGTACTCAGATAAGTGGGCACTTTTGATAGCACCGTATGCCACAGAAGCAAAAATACGATATGACCAAGGGTCACCATCAGTAAATACCACTACAGGCAGATTCATCTCCTCATTCATCCTTTTAATGATACGTCGGGTTGAACGTGCTGGCTGACCTTTTAGGTGAATAAGTATTGCATCATTTCTTTCATCAAAACCATTCTCAATAAGCCTGGCATACATACCACCAGTCTCAATGGCAATTATGAATTTTGCATCTGTGTCCAGGAATTCAATATTCTCTACACTAAAAGGGATCTGATAACCACTTTCACCAATATCTTCCTGACAATGGATAATTCGATCACCACGCTTGGTTTCCTCACGCAGACGAATTGGACCGAACATAGTAGCACCATCTTCTTCCGGACGCATATGGAAATATTCCCTCTGAAGACCTGATATTATCTCAAGATCCTCTACAAGCCGGTCACTTTCGGGCTGCTCGCGGAACTTGGCTATATCCCAGTTCTCCGAAATATAGTACAACTCTCTTAAGGTTGAGCCCCTGTTCTGCCCCAGGTGATTATTCACAAGGAAATCGATTACATGAGAGGTCTTCAATAATTGGAAAGCACCTTTTACGGTTTTTGCACTTCGTTCTGTTTCCCTGTCACCATACACCCAGACATCACTGTCTCCACTATACTCTATATTTTTCTTTGTACGACTGGGAAGAGAGACTTTTGGGACGATCTCATCTATGAACTGATCGTAAAATTCTCCTGCAAGACCCAATAAACGGTTACGTGCTATCTCATCATGTTCTTTTTTCTGTTGTGATATCTCTTTTGCCATTCATTCACCCCTTTATAGCTTTAGCACCGGTAACAAGTTCTTCATCAAGACCCTCTATTATTAGAGAAGGCAGTCTTGACAGCTCTGCATCATCAAGGGTTGCTACAGAATAATTTATAACTTTAGAAGAACCCGGAGAAACACTAAGATCCCATATATGATCAAAATCATTACCCATATTTATGACCTTGGGCTCTGGGACTGCATTTTCTATTTCAAATGGGACCATATCATGGACCTTGAAATCTTGTTTCTTGCTGGAAAAATTCTTGACCCTTATAGACATATCAACTCCCCCCTTACCATTAGATTCAGCTATCCTTTCAACAAGAAGATTGCCCATAACATTCGCAACAACAGGATTTATGTCAGGGACTTCACGATCAAGGGTTTCAGCCAGTTTCTTTGCCATTTGCGGAAGCACTTTTGTGATTATTATCTCTTTCTCACGTCTCTTCTTTAGATTATCACGTTTGTTAAGATAGCGATTCATTTTCCGTGAAACTTCCTTTATTGCCAGCTCTATCTCATCCTTTATTTCAGGGATGTCAGCAACTGCATCTTTAGATTCGGAAGTAAAAGGAACATTTGTAGAAGCAACATGTACCAAAATAACGACAGGTCCTGATGGCAATCCGCCACCTGGCTGATTTAACCCATACTGCTTCCATTTGATTGACTCGATGGCATGCGTGATCACACAGCCACCTTGCTGATATATAAGAGGAACTCTGTTTGCAAAGCGCATGATGTCCACACGATCATCCTTTTGCAATTCGCCACCAAACGCAATACCCACTTCAATAATGAATGGACTTCCAGCGTAAACTGAAGGACTTCTGGTCGTAGTGGCTATGAAATCAACAAGGAATTCTTTTTCAAGCCCTTTATAAATAAGCTCTTCACCTATAGGAGATAAACAATCAGTTGGAGGAGCCATGATCTTGACTTTGGAGAACGCATCAAGCAACTTCTTTGACTGTTCCCTGCTCATTTCATGGGGATCTGTATCAGGATCAAGACCAGAAGCCTTGCATATCTCTTCTGAAGCCAGATGCCCGATCTTTGAAAATGAATAGCGTAAAAACGGATATAACTTTTGTCTCTCGGTATATCTCAACATTTTCATGAGAGTACCAAGCTCTATCCCATGAGGATGCGGCAAAATCTCTTTTGCAGGAACCGGAAGTTTATCGGTTGCACGCTCAAAAACCACTTCACTGCCATCGGGTTCTATAAGAGTTAGTCTGGCATGCGGATTTACAATCGCAGTCGCCTTAAGATATTCATAAATGGATTGTCTTCTACCTTTTACATAAGAAGCCTCCATTTCCATCTCAACACGTGTACCATGTGGCCTATCCCAGTCCACAACATCATCCTTGATTATCTCGGGTTCATTTGTGCTGGTATTTATCATGAGCTCATAATAGTGAGCAGAACTTCCCTGACCTATTTTGGATATTATCTTTGTATGATTACCTGATGTTAATTGAGCGTATAGCACAGAAGCGGATATACCTATACCCTGCTGGCCACGACTCTGTTTAATCGCATGGAATCTTGAACCATACAATAGCTTTGCAAATACCTTGGGAATCTGTTCTTTAACTATTCCCGGACCATTGTCCTCCACTATAACAACTACGTTATCCTTTCCTGACCGTTCTACTTGCAGGAATATATCCGGTAGTATCTCTGACTCTTCACATGCATCAAGAGAGTTGTCCACTGCTTCCTTGACCGTTGTGATCAAACTTCGCGGAGCAGAGTCAAAACCCAGTATCTGCCGGTTCTTTTCAAAGAACTCAGCGACACTTATTGATTTTTGGTTCTTGGCAAGTTCTTCTGCAATTGGATTAACCATAAGAATCTCTTCCTTTATTGGTCACTATTACAGTGACGAGAAAATAATAACTTAGAATATATAAAAATGTTTTCCGAATCACTTTAATTCTGCACCCACAATAGCTTGTGTTGCAGTGACAGACCCAATCTCACGTCTACAATGCTATTGAGATGTCCCAGAACGTTCACCATTGTTATAGCACTCACTCTGAAAGTGGAATAAAAGGTATTTATCTATTTTCAAAGTGATTTTGTAAAGTAATGAAAAGCAATATCGAGTGCATAAGATGTTAAAATGACATATTTAGAAAAATACATCATCATAATGATGATGATGAGCAAAACGTTTATATACGATACATACTTACTAGAAGTAGATGAGCGGGTTATCCTTTTTTGACAATAACCCCCACTCCCCCAACCCGCTCATACTCCACTCCATATTTTTCATTTTTTTTACAGAAATTAAACTGACAAAATTTTAAGCGTTGCTTGCGCTGAATTTTATATTATTTGATTGTCAGATCTTTTTGGAGTTGTTGACACTGAAAATACATTTTATACAGTTTTAAAAAAAATAATAGAGTGCTTATAACAGAGTGTTTATTACAGAGTATTATTTCTATGAATTTGAACAAAACCCGCAAAATAAGACAATTATTTAAACAAATACAAATTGCGTAACATAAAACAATTAGATCAAAGAAGTAAAAAATACAAATTACGAAAGAAATCAAATACAATCAAATGTTAACATGACACATACTAATAAATATATATAATTGGACATATGTATTTTATACTGTATAATCCAATATATATTGAATAATAAATGTATTCTATAAATGGTGTTTGAGCCACAATAAACAGAATTAAAAATCAAAAAGAGTCTTTTGTGGCTTTTTTGGAGGTTCTTTTTTAGAGAAGGAAGCTTCACTTGCCACAGGTTCCTCTTTATTTGAAGCTGGCAATTTATCCAGACTCAGTTGAGAAGGATCTTTTTTAGGACTCTTTTTTTCTATGAAAAAGACTGGTTCATCAGAAGAAAATACATTTTTTTGCAACTCCTGTGCAGCGTCATAAATAACCTGAATCTTTTTTGTGACCCTCTTAGCACCCAGCAGGTAGAGCAATTCATCCATCTCAAGTCCAAGTGTTGCAACAACGTCTATGGCATAGTCATCTGCTTGCAAAAGCCTCGTATAGAGCCCGGCAATTTCAAGTCGTGAATAACGCATTGATTCGTGACAGTGAGCACCAATTTTCACAGCAATATTATTTCTCATCTTCTTTTTAGAACGCATTTGCCCCATTTTACGCCAGAGAGAAGGGGCCTGGTACCTCACAAAGCCACTGCGATTGCGAGAATTTGAAACAACTGTCCCACCGGTCATGAGCATGCCTGCATAACGCCACATGCGATAATTCTGTCGCCTGCGCACACGTCCCAAAAAGCGATCAGAACGTGAAAGATAAGAATATGCCTGAATAATATCATCCGTAAGCGCTTCTTCATCTTTACCTGTGTATTGGTAAGGAAGATTCTCATCCACCCAATGAATCAGATCTTCAGGAGTCTCATCAAGATTATAAGTCGCCTCAAGTGCAGAAGAAATATCCTTTCCCTTGAAGATTCGCCCCACAACTTTGAATATAGACTCTTTAGTATCCCTTTCAGAAGTAGAAATATCTTCGATGTTAATTTCCGTGCGCCCAAGAGCAACTGCCTGAAGATCATTTACAGCACTCCTAAAATCCCCGTCTGCCATCTCAGCTATTTTTTCGATTACACCGACACCGCAGATCAGGCCTTCCTTATGTGCAATTTTCTTGAGTGCGGGTATCATGGAACGAGATTGAACAGAAGCAAATTTCAGCTCAAGGCATAAAGAACGAAGTGAAGAAGAGATACCATAAAGATCGTTAGCAATCAGAACGATGGGTTGATTTGTTTTTTTAACAATATCAATAATAGCACGTGCTCCCCCACGATCACTATTTCCATGAAGATTATCAGCCTCATCAAGTACAACCAGTCTTTTGCCAGACGCACCTGTTAGAGTTTGCATCCGGGATGCTGAGCCTGCTACCTTTTCTATCACAGCTGCCGTCCGCTGGTCGCTGGCATTAAGCTCTATGACTTCCCAGCCCATATCATTTGCAAGTGCATATGCAGAAGAAGTCTTACCTATGCCTGCTTGGCCATGAAGCAATACTGCTCTTGATTCCGGTATGCCATCTTCCCATTGCTCACTCCACTTCTTAAGGTCAACTATCACTTTTTTATGACCTACGATATCATCAAGTGTTTTTGGCCGGTATTTCTCTGCCCATTCCATCTGCACATTCATGTTCTCTACTCAATATTCAGGAAAAGTAATTAATGTTTGCATCACTTTGATTGTTCTGATTGATAATATTGCTGGAAGGTATCTTTCCATGGGATCGAAAAGTACAGAGGACCTGCTTGACCTGATAGAAAAAAGGGCATTGGAAAATAAGGCAAGAGTTGCAATAGGAGTGCGTAATCCCAGTCCCAAGATGCTTAAGAGTGCCAGAGATGCACATGAAACGGGATATGCACACGTACTACTTGTAGGTAACAAAAAAGAGATAGAATATATAGGAACTGAGCTCGATATAATAGGAACCAATGATCCTGAAAAAACACTTGGGGATCTTCTCAAATCCGGATACGTAGATGCGGCAGTCAGAGGAACTGCAGGAGCTTCAGGAACATTGACACACCTCAAAAAAATACTGAACCAGGAAAATCTGCACAGAATTGCACTGTTACAGACAAGCGAAGGCACTCCTTTTTTCCTCGCACCTGTGGGTATAGATGAAGGAAATAAACTTGCAGACAAAATAGAATTCATAAAACTGGGAGTTGAATACATCCGCAGGTTTAACATCGAACCAGTAGTAGGTATTCTTTCAGGAGGAAGACTGGGAGACCTGGGGCGCAACCTGCGAGTAGACCAGACACTTGCTGAAGGGGATTTCATTGTTAACAGGATAAGAGAACTGGGAGTGGAGGCAAAGCATCATACAATACTGATAGAGGATGCCATAAAGGAAGCAAATTTCATACTTGCACCAGATGGCATATCAGGCAACCTCATATTCAGAACACTTGTGTTCTTGGGTGGAGGAGACGGACTTGGTGCACCCATATTGATGGATGACTATGTATTTGTTGATACGTCCAGAGTCGGAGGACATTATACAAAAGCAATAATGCTTGCAAGTGCCCTTGTAGAAAAACATGACGTGCAACTAGTGATGGATAAACAACAACAATAATTATATCCAGAACATACAATCTAATTTTAATAAAATCATTTTTATTTCAAAAAGAAATCATCGAAAGTAGATAATAATACCGTAACAGGGAATGAGTGATATGGAAGCTGTACTGATAAAAGCAAAAACAATTTCCTCAGCATGGTCCCAACTGATCCATGAAATATATGAAAAAGGAGAGGAACACAAACCCGACTACAAAACAATGACAAAAAGAGTTCATGCCACTATATACATAGAAGATGTGGAAAATCTACAGGTCAATCCTGCTGTACCCTTTGGAGCGAATCTTATAAGAAAATATAAAGAAGAGCTCACAGAGGAGTATGCAGACTGGTATGTTTCACTTTCAGATGATGACAAGAGAAAATTTGATTATTGCTATGCAAAACAGTTGTTCAGATATGGAGAAACAGCATACAATACAGTGCATGCAAATGTGAGCAACCTGCGCCCGGGATCCAGAAGACATGTTGGTGTGCTCTGGGAAAATGAGGTCCACATACCAAAGTATGAAGATCAGCCCTGCTGGATAGCCTACAAAGTGGAACTTTTGAATGATACTCAAGTAAGGATATACCTGCTATACCGTTCATGGGATGCATTTGGAGGATTCCCGGCAAACATCCCGGCCATTGTAGAAGGATTCAAAAAGGTATTTCGAGAACAAAACCTTGCTATTAAGATCGAATCACTTATAGCCACTGGATGGGATACACACATTTATGAGACAGACCTTCAGGCAGTTGAGAAAATATTTAAGAATAATGATCTGTGCCCTATGTGTAAGTGCATAACGCCAAAGCATTCATTTATCTCGACAACAAAAGGTAAAGCTTGCCCAGAATGTAAGAGATCGATGTGAACTTGTTTCACATTTTTTTAACATTATAAATATTCCACGACTGATATTTGATTTTCGCTCTTTATAACCACCTAATTCACTGCCATGTTTTTATTCACTTTTGCACAGAAAAGTTACGAACACATGAAAATGCTTACTTTGTCATTCTTTTTGTGATCAGAGTTCTACACTTGTGGAAAATATAATTCCCCATAATACAAAACGTTATTTTGATACAAAGGCCCATAAATGTAGTATATTTTACAGTTTCGATTAGTTCTTGCTTATGTCTGGTGATATAGCAGGACATTGTTTTGAAATGCGATATTCTTTACTGAAGCGGCAGATGATATTTTTAATCAGTGAGCTAAA
>JAVEPM010000159.1:0-4737 GCA_034008115.1 Methanolobus sp. | reverse complement strand
TCCAAATGAGCTGGGCTTACCAACATACCCACCCTGAGCGAAAAGTCTGCCATTGGCGGGATGAAGGTTATTCTTGGGCATTCCACCAAGCAGATACTTGGACATAAAGCTACCCATGTTGCCGCCCGACTTCATATGCTCATACATTGACATTACTGGATTAAAGTTCTTGTCAAGTGTTTTCTTGTCAATAACCAATTCACCAGCATGAACTATACCAGCAGGCTTGTGCCCAGTTTCGTCAGGTGAGCCATAGCCAGAGCCAGTATATCCTCCGCCAGCAAACTTTTGATTATTAATCATAGCCATCTGAGCAGCAAAAACACCAGTAAGTAGAGATGTCAAAAGAATAGCGGTAGGAATACCAAGAAACCCCTTTGTGCCATATTCAGTTGTATGTATTCCAATTAATCCTTTAGCAAAATCAACAGTTGCATCAAATATTGCCTGCTTCTTTTTCATGGCAGCCAGTTTCTTGGCCTGCTCTTCCTGCAGGATTCTTTCACGCTCGGCATACTTTTCGTTGATGAGTGACTTTTGCTCCTCAGACATATTTGTGTTTGCAAGCATAACATCTTTCTCACGCTTGAGTATAGCCAGCTTTTTTTCTGTCTGCTTTTGCAATTGCTGCTGTTCCCATTGCCAATAGAAAGACCAAACCTGTGTAAGCTGATTGACAGACTGCTGTGCAACGTCAAAAATAGCCTCTTGCTCATTCTTGTATTCAGAGATGCCAAAAAGCTTTTTGACATTGAAGCCATCTGTTTCTCCAGTAATACCCTCCCGAAGCTTGCTTATGTCATCAATATCTTTATCCGACAGAGATGTACCCTTTGCGATAAGGCTTCCTATCATCTCCAGCAAGGCACTATCGAAGGCTTCAACTCCACCTCCATCGTCAATTACCTGCTTAAGTCTCCTCTCAATATCAGGATAAAACTCACTATTCTCTTTTAGCTCGATAATATCAGATAAGCTATCAACAACACTCTTAGCAGCCATCTCTCTAATTTTCTTAAGAGCATTGGACTTTTCAGATTGACCATCAGCCTCGGCCTGCTTAATTGCATCGTCAAGAGATTTTATGCTTTCAGTTACGCTCTCATCAATGCCAAAAGTGTCAACTACAGCATCAAGATATTCTTTATCAGATAAGAATGAACTTGCAGCATTAAACCATGATAGCAAGAACTTCGCCCCGCCATTCTGCATATTCTCACGGACAGTTCTTAGTTCTGAGTCTGTAAAGCCAGATTCCAATAATCGTTCATCAGACATTCCCTCACCACGTGCATTGTAACTATCGTAGGCAGCCTTTGCTTTCAACATTGCTGCCCTACCACCTTCGAGGTCGCCTGACTCTAATAAGTTCTTGCCAAGCTCAGTATAGAAACTAATAGCCTTCTCGCTTGCGTCAAACAATTGCATTATAGTATCTTTGTCAGTCATTTCACGCAAAACACCTAATTTAGCCAAAGCTTCTTTGGCATCTTTCACGACAATCTTGGGGTCTGCAATATCCTTTCTGATTTGCGATTCAACCTCATCCAGAGCTTCAATGCGAGCTTTTCTGAACTCCTCAAGGGTAGGATATATATTAGTGCCAATAGCCTCAGAAAACATGCTCTCAAGCTTATCCATATATGACTTTTCTGATGTGGATTCGCCTGGGACATGTTCTTTTGTGCTGAAATCCTGAATCGGTGTTTGGGGAAAGGTTAGTTTTTGTATCTCAAGATATTGTCCAGCCGCTGTTCTGTATATGCCAAGCAAAATATTCATGTTATTTAACTGAGTTTTACTCAATGTTTTGTTTGCCGTTCCAGTCTCAATTTCATCGGATAGTTTCTTTGAAAGATTTTCCATGTTCTTTCTGTATGTTTCTGCCGCCATATATGCTTTTTTGCTTTCACCGCTATTAAGAAGATTTTGGATTGCACCTGCTTGTATCTTAATCCCTTCTTCTGCTTCGTAAATCTGCCCATAGCGTCCTTGCCTTGCCAATCTAATTGCTGTTTGCCCATATGAAGATTTGTCTTTAAGAAGTCTTTTGTATTCTTTTCTTGAGTCTGTTTGATAAATTACTGCACTAATATCATATTTAGTACCTTGAGACATTTCACCAATCGTTTGCATCAAATCATTTTGTAAGTCAAGACCCTTATATCTGATAACATCATCCCTAAGCGCTTGTTGCATTTTACGCATTGTCTTTATGTGCTCTATAAAACTTTCACTTTCCTTTGTCATGTTGGAAATATCCACGCCAACATCTTTCATTCGCGTAGATATTTCGCCATAAAGCTTATCCATTGAGGCAATCTGATTTGCGTTTTTGTTTTGAATCTCGTTAAGAGACTCCCATCGCTTCACTAAAACGTCTATGCCATCAAATTTGCTAATTCTATACTCAAGACTTTCAATTTGATATTCAGCATTTTCTGCACTTTTTGCAAGCTCATCAAGACCAAGTGCCTTTGAAATATCGTTCTTCTTTATCTTATTGGCAATGCCAGACATAATAACGCCAAGCTCTATGATTCCGGTAATCAATAAACTTAAACCAAGAGTTGCCTTTGCCCAAGTCATAGAAAATGTGTGACCAAGTAGCTTTATTTGTGTTTGCATAATCTTGAAATGCGAAACAGCTCTTTTTATTAGTTGATTAATCAAAACAAGCCCAAACGTCTTTATGGCAATGGTTAGCGCAGGAATGTTTTTAATTAAAATATTGATAACGCCAGTAAGATAGTCATAGAAAGATATTATCTCACGGTTATAACCGCTTGCCCACATCATTTGCATCTCTTGCCAGGCAGTGTTCATTCTGTTTTGGGCAAAAGCAACAGTATTTGTCCTCTCCGCAAGTCCTTCCTGCGCCGCACCTGCCGCATCAATCATTCTATAGTAATTCTCAGCATATTCGCCCATATTGCCAAGCAACGAAGAAACTGCCTTGAACCCAGTCCTATTCTTAAAGAGGATAGTAATCAGTTGCTCTTGCGCCTCGCCAGTCATACTAAGCAATGGTACAAGTTCTTGTAACGCACTTTCTAAGCCCTCAGCGCGTATTTTGTTTATATTCAAGTCAATGCCAAGCTCAGACATCAATTTTTTAGCTTTTGATGTTGGTGTAGCAATCTGCATAAACATTTGATTAAGCGCAGTAAACGCCTGCTCTGCATTAATGCCATTGAGTGTCATTGTTGCTATGGCGGCAGACACTTCTTCTATAGGTATCTTTAGAATAGACGCTGTGGCAACAACCTTACTCATTTGGTCTGTATATTGCTGGATTGTTAATTGACCGTATTTGACCGTCTGAAACGCTATGTCAGCAATTTTCCCAACCCTGTCAAACGTCATGCCGTACGCATTAGCAATTTGCACAAGAGCTTTAGCAGAAGTTCTAACATCACTCCCGCCAGAAATGGAAAGCTGGATAGCTCGCTCCAATACATCAGATGCATTAGCAACGCCTACCTGAGCAGAAATAACCTCATATAACGCACCAGAAATCTCTTTGGCGGCAATTCCATAAGTTCTCGAAAGCTCTCTAACGTCTTTCTGAAGCTTATCCTTTGTAACATCCGACTCATTGGCAAGAAGCGCAAATGTCTTGGTCATTTCGTCCTGAAACTCTTTCCATGTATTCAGGGCTTGCTTGGGAAGTTTAGATATAATATCAAATAATTGATAAGACAGCTTTGCCGTAATAACAAACGAAATACGTGATATTAACTTCTCCATAGAGAACATGTCTTTGATGGTCTTGGAGAAATGACTTTCTATATTTTTTGACTTAACCTTAGTAACTTCTAAATGCCCGTTAAGTGTGCGAGTGGAAATGCCGGCCTGAGATAATTGCTTGGCAAAAATATCTGCCCTCGAATCCCTAAACTTCTTTGGCATCTTGGTTAATTCAGCATTAACCCTGCGCATCTGAAAGTCGAGGTCTTGGCGCGACATTTTACCTGAAGTTATGCCACCAATAATGTCAGTGCCAGCTTGCTGAGCTTCTCTTGTTACCTTAAGGTCTTGAAGTCTTTGCTTTCTTAACTCATCGTGTATCTTTTTCTTGCGCTCAAGTTCTTTGTTTTCATTACGGACTTGAACAAGACGCTCTCTTGCTTCGTTGACAGCACCCTTGACGCTTTCAGTCTGCCTAATCGCATCAATATATTCTTTCTTGCGCTGAAGCATCTCATTTTCATCTTTGGAATTGATAAGATTAGTTTTAGCAATAGCTTCTTGTTGTTTAACTACTTTAAGTAATCTTTCGCGCTCAGCAATTTCTTTGTTAACGGCATCAATGTCTTTAAGTGAGTCTGCTTCATTGAACGAGAAGTCCCCGCCCACAGCTTCAAGCACAGCCTTTTGCTGAGTAGATGTTTTGAGAGCCTTAAAACGCCTGGCTTCTTCCTGCTGTCGCTGCCTCTCTTCTCTCTCAACCTGAGCTGCGGCCTCACGGTAATCACGCTCTGCTTCTTTTCTGCGTAACTCGTTGAACTCTCTTAATCTTTGACGATTTTTTTCCGCAAGTTCATCATCACCAGTATACTTTGAGTCCTTAATTTCTTCTGACTTATCATAGCCATGTTTTGTGAAGTGGGCAAACATTGCGGCTTTTTCATTTGCCTTTTGAACCTTTTTATTGTACTCGTCAAAGACAACGTTAAGTTTTTCAAGTCTTCTTTGATATTTAAGAAGCTCTTGCTCGTTTTTTTTAGGAGAGTC
>JAVEPM010000158.1:0-4776 GCA_034008115.1 Methanolobus sp. | reverse complement strand
TAATTCCGGCGTAACATCAAGCGGAATTAAATATTCTATCGAATAAAAATATGCCAAAAATAAAATTTGAGAATGGTGTTGTCGTCAATGTTGAGGGCAATCCTACTCAAGCAGACATTGAAGAAATAGCCTCTCAGATGGGCATCAAAAAAGCCGAGACACCGGGTGGTGTTTCCGGTGCTTTTAAGCGTGGATGGAGTGGATTAAAAGAAGACTTGAATAAGCGAACAGAAAAGGTAGGTGAAGCAATTGGAGCTCAGCAAAGCGGTGCATCTAAAGCGTTGCAGGTAGCCGGACAAGGATTCGGAACCATTGGAGATGTGATTGGTGCCGGGATAACAACTGCGGCCAGTGCATTGACTCCCGATGAACCTGAACAGGCAATAAAAACAAAATTCACCGAAGGCGTGAAGAAAATCATGGAGACTCAGACCGCCAAAGGTATGATGGAAAAATACTATAAGTTCAAAGAAGAAAATCCTGAACTTGCCGGAAACATTGAAGCGGTCGGAAATATAGCCGATGCCCTCTTGAATGCGACTGGAGTCGGTGCCGGAGTCAAAGGTGCTGAGATAGCTGGAAAAGGTGCAATCCGTGCCGGAGTCAAAGGAGTGGAAGAATTGGCCAGTGCTGGATCTAAAGCGACAAGCTTCAGCAAACGAGTCGGAGAAATAACATCGAAAGTAAGAGCTCAGGCAAAAGAAAAATTTGCGGACACAAAGATTGGCGAAAAAGTATCAGACTTGGTATCACCGCTGGACAACAACACCCGAAAAACAATCGATCCATTGGCAAGCATTCCTGAGGAAAGAATCCCGGGAATTTCAAAAGAAGTCATTGACAAATCCAAAGAAGCAACCTCAGGAAAACTTGAGTATTATTTGAATAAAGCACGAAGAGCAACGCAAAATCCATCCCTGCCGACACCGCTCGAATTTGCTGGAAAGAAAGCCGAAGAAGCGTTGGATGCAATCGGAAAGAAAATCGCCAAAAATGGAGCTCTTAAGAGAGCGGAAACCGAAGCATTAAAAGACAAGGTCATAACCGGGGTCGGAGAAATAAAAACGAAACTGATGGACTCACTCGGAGAAATTGCTGGCGTGGAACTTGACGAGGCTGGAGAATTTGTGGCCAAGGCAGGAAGAACGCTTGCGATATCAGACAAGGCAGACCTGCAACTCGTGAAAAACATAAATAGCAAACTTGCATCACTTGGAGATAGTCCGTCATTTAAGCAGGTGGACGATGCAGTCGATTATCTGCAGGATTTGCTATACAAGAAAAAAGCAAACTTGGCTCAACCTATCAACAGCAAGATCGAGGGAATGGTTAAAAAAATAACCGGAGAGCTGAATGGAAAATTGAGACAGGCCGGAAGCAAACTATACAGGGAATCAAATCAAACAATATCCCGAATGCTCGATGTCCGAGACAACCTGAACAAGGCACTCGGAAGAGATGCAAACAAAGGCGGTTCCCTTATGAAAAGGGTGTTTAGTCCAACAGACGGAGGAACCAAAGAACTCTTCAAAGAAATAAAAAGAATCACCGGCATAGACCTCAACGAAGAAGCGACACTGGCAAAATTTGCAATGGAGCAACTCGGAGATGCAAGACAAGCAAATCTTCTTGAACAGCTCGAACTTATTAAGGATTCAATGGGAGCCGGAAAAGGAAGCTTCCTGACTGAAGCCATAAAAAACATCACCAAAAAAGCTGGCGAGTCTGTCGTGGGCGATAAAGTAGATCGTGCAAGACGAATTCTAAAAAAAGACACTCCTAAAATAAAATTAGATAAATTAATAGATGTTGAAGGAGATGCTATAAGTGAAACAATTAAAAAAATTCCTGAAGGTGAAAAATCAATGACAAAGGGAGCTATAGATGTAGTTAAAACAGAAGATGGATACATGGTACTTGATGGACAGCACAGAGCGTCTGAAGCACTTCAATCTGGGAAAAAAGAAATTAATGCGAATGTGCTTAGTAAAGAGGAGGCTCTAAAAAAATATGGTGATAGGTGGCCAGAAATAGAATATATACTTTAATAAAAAATAAATGGAAGAACTTATAGAAAAATTAAATATAAAAGTAACGGAACTTGATGTAGAATGTCTGATAACTGAAAAAGGCACAAGAGCAAAAGGAGCGTTCCGGTGGAACTATTTTACCAATCAAGCGGAAATTTTATTGTCTAATTCTGCAAACGAAAAAACAAAAATGCATGAAATTGGCCACGCTATTAATTTTATTTTAGGAAAAGGTTACCCGATATCAGATACATTGAAAATAGACTCAGAAAAATTTGCAGATATAATGGCAGATGCAATAGAAACGCTGATAAAATCAGCAAAACAAGAAAAGGAGGATTGAACATGAGACCACTGATAATAGTTTGCGGTTGCGGAAAAGTAAGAAAGTTCGGTGAATGGATAACTCCAACATCCGGGCAACTCATAGCCATCAATTCTGGTACCTATAAAAAACAGGTGCAAAACTGCACCGAGTGCCAAGGAAATGCCGGAGCGTCAAACAGACTGCTTCCGGTAAGAGAAAGGTGACCTTGCCCATCCGCAAGGCACTTGAAAAGGCGAGATTCCATCAGTCTCGTAACGGTAAAGCGGAGTCGCCTAAGAGCTCCGCACCATTCATATTGTGGACATAAAAGAATTGTGTTATAGTAAAAATATATCAGCCTAGGGATGCATGGTGATAATAAATAATCTAAAGCATATTAGTACCAAACGTGTGGAGGCAATAGCAATAATATTATTTTTAGTAGGTATCTTTTGCATTTGTGCCGGATTCTTTATGTTATTAAAAAAAGCAAGCCAAATCGAGCCACGCTGTTGGGATAGAATGGAGCGACAAGGTCTTTGCACAATAAAAAAATGAAATACGAAATAAAAACACCAAGAGAAAAATATATCCTTGAAGAGGACAACGTTTCCGACCTTAGAAAAGCAATCCTGAAAAAAGAAAATATCGAATACGTTGAGGTTCAAGAACGGTCAGAAAATCAAGGATTTATATTCCTTGAGCAAGACAGTCCACTATGGGGGAAAGTTACCATTGGAAATACTCCATATGAACTTGAAGACTTTGGATGTTTGATAACAGACTTGTCAATGCTTTCATATTGGTACGGAAAATATTTGACACCGGCACAGTTGGCAAAAAAACTCAAATTCAATTCAAATGGAGAATTTTTGTGGAATAGCATGAATGGAGTGTGTCCGTTTAACTTCGTGTATCGATATTACAGCCGAGATATAGAAAAAATCAAAAGCATTTTATTTTCCGCAAACAATGCCTGCGTAGTGAGAGTGTTCTATGATAAATACAAAAAATCATACCACTGGCTTACAGTAATCGGATATGATCAGAAAAGCGGAAAGATTATCGGTGCCGATCCAATCGATGGACAAAGAGTTTTCATTGAAGACAAATACGGAAAGATAAACGGATTTGCCGAAGTAACAAGAGCCTAATAAATTAACATAAAAAAACTATATGGATATTACATCCTTCGTAGTCATTGGAGCCATCGTTTCCTTGGTCGTCCAGTACCTGAAAAATAAGCTGGGAACAAATTCAAACGGAACCCTGTTGGCAGTCATGGTCATTTCCATAGCCGCAGGATCAGCGTATTATTTCATTAAGGACACCACACTCTGGCAACCGATTTTGCAAATCCTTGCATTCGCCGGAGCGATATACACATACATTTTGAAAAGGTTCGAATAGAAAAAAGCAATAATTGGCTTCATAAAAACACGCTTGGTATCCTTCCGCCGTAGCGTGTTTTTATTTGTGGAAAAAATATCTATTGGAAAACATAAAAAACAATAAATGAGTTATCCACTACTCAATAGGCTAAACACTTGACAAAACATTGGAAAAGAGTATAATGGAAATACGGGTGAATAATAACTAACCAACGAGGCTAGGGTGAAGCCCGAAAAAACAAAAATATGAGCGTACAATCAAAAATCGAAGCTAAAAAAGCAGAGATAAAGCAAAAAGAAGAAGAAAAGAGGGATAACAAAGGAAAATACCGCAAATTAACAATCGTAGAGCGATGCGGAAAATGGACGATCGGATGGGTAATCCTCTGGTCAGCCATAGCAGGAGGAACATGGACATATGTAATAGACCACAGAAACGAGCTAATCGGCACCAAAACAATCGTAATTGAAGCGGCACAGGCCAAAACGACCAATGATGCCCAAAAGGAGGTAGAGGCACCGCAAAACGCAAAAATAGAGGCCGAATTCACTGCATACTCAGCTGGAGACGGATATACTCCCGGAACTACCATGGCCAGCACCAAAGAAGTCTACGAAGGAGCGATGGCATGCCCAAGCAAATACGACTTCGGAACCAAAATCAAGGTAAACGGAAAAACATACACTTGCGAGGATCGGATGGCCAAGAGATTCAGGGATGGCGAATACTTCGACATCTACATGGAATCTCAAGATGAAGCACTAAGCTTCGGAAGACAACAACTCGAATACGAGGTAATCAAATAACAACTAGAGGGAGGTGAAAACATGAAATATAGAGACTGCAAAATATGCGGAGAAACTGAGTTAAGAAACAACATATGCGGTGGATGCATGAACCATAGCGAAGACTACATACCAAAAGAAGTCCGGGATGAGAAAAAGAGAGTGACAAAAATAGCATTCCTGACACTGGCAAACATGATCATCTATATGGTACTGGCAGGAATAATAATCGCAATATAAAAATTAAAATCTAGGAAGGAAG
>JAVEPM010000203.1:0-3622 GCA_034008115.1 Methanolobus sp. | reverse complement strand
AAATAGAAGGTTTTACATGCAATTTCTCAGCATCTCCTTCTACTTCAGTTTGCAGTGGTAATACAGTCAGATTTATTCCTTATTGTACTAATGAAATAACAAGTTATAGTTGGCATTTTGAAGGGGGGAATCCGGAATTAACAACAGAATCGAATCCTGAAATTCATTATGGGGAATCAGGATTATACGATGTTACATTGCATGCATGGAATTCTGAAAATGAAGTTTTTTCAATAACAAAGAATGATTATATTTACGTCTATGATAATGATATTGCTTATGATAATCCTACTGTGAGTTGTGATTATTTCTTATACGGAGATGCTGCTATTAAATATATGGTTTACGTTGATTATGTTCCAGAAGGATACTCTTACAACATAACTGTTTATTACGGTGATGGGACTACTTCTTCAACAAATACTGTTGAAAATCCTACAATTCTGGAATCTATAAGACATTATTCATCTTATGGTACATATTATCCATTTGTAGAAGTTAAGTTAACAGGACATGATGAACCATTATTTATTACCGATTGTGGAAATGTTGATGTTGTTAACCTAAATCCATGTAGTAATTTTACTGCTGATTTTAATTTTTATCCGGAAGACCCTCAGCCAAATGAAGAAATATTTTTTGAGCCTATTATAAATAATTGCGGTGAAAATTGTTACTGGAGTTGGGATTTTGCAAGTGAACCATCATCTCCCGTGTATAATGATGATCCAGTATGGTGCTGTTTAAACACAAATGTAGATGTAACACATACATACAATACAGAAGGCAATTATTATGTCAAATTGACTGTTTACGAATCTGAAAATGGCTGTCCTCCTTTTGTTGTAGAAAAAGAAGTGCCTGTAGGATATCATGTTTCATGTTTCGACCCAATCAATATTTATTGCTCTCATTACAAGCCAGGAACCCCGATAGACAGAGTTCTTGTGAGAAAGTATCCTTGCGCTTTGGAACTTTATTGGCACCACACAATCAACACTTACGACCAATGTCAACCTATTAACCATCCAAATTCTGCTGTTATGTCATTATATAGATTGGGTACTCCATTATCAGATATCAATACCAACCTAATTAGAACATCACCTTATTCATCTAGTGATCCACCTTGGATTTGGCCTCATGATTATTGTTATTATTCATTACTTACATGGGATTATTTACCTTATGGCAGATACATTTTTAAGGTAGATGTATCCGGGTATGCTGGTTATGACTACCAAACGGCTGTTGGAAAAATTGATGTGGATATAGTTGATTGTGATTTAATTGCAACATTTAATGGAAATAGTTCTGAAAATGATGCAAAATTTGCAGATGCAGTAAATAATCCACCTTATTATTCCTCTGGCAAATTTATTTTAAACTCATCAGTAAACGAATTTGTAAATTCGAACTCAGGAATTTATAATGCTTGTAATGGTATAATATTATGTGACGGATTCAAAACTGGTAATAAATCATTTATTGCTACAGGATATGGTTTTGCTGATTGTATTATAGATCCAATATATTGGTGGGGTTATAATGTCAGGACATTTCCGGATATTATTGACGAATCCCAAAACAGTATAATTCTTACTTTCGATGCATCGCCTAATCCATACAGAGACTTTGTTAATGTTCATATTGAGTTATCAAAATCATCAGAAGCAATTCTTACCTTGTTCAATTATAATGGAGCATTTATAGAAATGCTTGCAAAAACTGATTTAACTGTAGGCTTAAATGAGTTTGAATTTGATCTCGGGTCGCTGTCTCCCGGAACATATATGTTAAAAGCATTGATCAATGATAGTGAGGAAAAAACACTAAAAATAATAAAACAGTAAAAAAAATATGAAAAAGTATCTAATAGTATTATTAATAATTCTTAGTTTTAATTCACTTCGGGCACAATTCTATGTAGGATTTAATACTGGTTATGATATTTCTGACAACAGGATGGGAGCTTTTAAGAAAGAAACGCTTTTTATTCAATATCCCTATTATAATAGGGAAACTTCAATCTCTTATTTGCCTCTTGGAGAAGGCTTTCGCAATAGTATTTCTGTTGGATATAAATGTAATAAATTGATTTTTGATTTAAGCCTTAACGGGAATTTTAACGCAATCAATTTTAATTATTTAAATGATGCAAATTCCTATAATTATTATGATAACCCAATAATCAATACTTTATATGACACAGCCCGTGTTGGACGTTTGCTTTCTCCATATTTTGATGAGTTTATGACTTTTGAGTATATGTCGAAATCTTCAATAAAATATAATATAGTGAGTATTACGCAGTCGGTTTCTTATATCACTGGAAAAAAAGATTTTCATTTTTTAATTAAATTCGGTTTTAATTTTAATTATGTAAAAATTATTCAAATCGTAGATTTTACTAGTGATTTTTATAGTGCTTCTAGTGCGGGAACTAATATCTATTCAACAAATTATCTTTTGAAAATAGATAAACCTATAATATCATGGCTATTTGGGATGGGTGTTTCTTATGATATTTCTGATAGATTAAATCTATGTTTTAATATTGACTACAACCCATTGACATTTTCTGCTGCATATCGGAAAAAGTTAAGTCTGCTTCACCAAATTAGAGTGAGTGATGAAATTGTTTATGATTTAAATGAAGCCTATGATATGGACGAAGAACATTTCGAAATATGGCAAGAAAAGCCACGATATTTAGATTTTACGACATTTGGTTTAAGTGTTGGGTTAAAATATTATTTCAACTTTGAGGGTAAAGGAAATGAGTCGAATTAATTGTAAAGCTTATTTATGAAACAAATCAAATTATTATTATCAGTTTGTATTTTAACATTTTCGCAATTAACACAAGCACAGTTTTTTGCAGCTTTTAATACAGGGTACGATTTTTCATTAACAGACTATAGTGATGGGGTTTTAATAAACGATCCGCTACCTATTGACGAAAGTTTATCAAGTATGTATACTCATCCTATGCTATATTATAATTCATCAAAAGAAATGATTAGTATAAAGCCACATCTAGGTAGTGGTATCACTAACGAAATAATTGTGGGATATAAAACCGGATTTTTAGGAGTGAAGCTTACGGCAGGTACAAATTGCAACGCACTTAATTTTAAAAACAAAAACAATATTATTGGAAGATTTGAATCTAAAACATTTTACGATATTAATTCTCCCGATTTGCCATATCTTATGTGGTTTGAAGGTTTTGATCAATATATTACAGTGGAAAACTCATACTCTTTAGATTTCAGGTACAACATTTCTTATATTAACCCTGAAATATTTGCATCATATAATTTTGGCAGCATTACTATTGGAGCATCATCAGGAATAAGTTTTAATTTTATTGATATGGCAATTTATGGAAAAACAATAATGAACGGGTACAATGATTCATACAGAAAAACTATCACTAATGAGTCCACTTTTTTATTTAATCCCGACAAAGAAATATTGGAAAACAACTTTAATAATGCTGTTCCTGAAAAAGCAATAATTTCATATTCTGTTAGTATTAATCTGGGATATAAAATCAATGAACATCTTGAGTTAAGTTGCAATGTAAGTTATCGCCCCTTGGTTTATACTCCTATTA
>JAVEPM010000157.1:0-4795 GCA_034008115.1 Methanolobus sp. | reverse complement strand
CAATTCAGGAAGTAAGGTCTGATTCTGGCATTGGGCCCATTGAAAGATTAGCCAATAACTATACCGTCTCCACCGATCGACTTCTTGGTTTTTTGCTTGATATGTCTTATGATGAACTCCAAATTGTAACCTGTGATGCATGGAAGCAACGCTGTGGTGGGGTTCCAAGAAATTCATTAGTTATTATAAAACCAAGTCCCGCGATTCAGGCTTCATATCCAAATATGAGACCTCGACTAATTCTAGTCCGTATTACAGATGCTATTCCTACACCAATAAAGCAAGAAATACAGCAGACGATTTTCCAGATTCATAGGCTACAAGCACCAGTTGATCCAATTACAAATGAAGCACTTCAATGGGCAGCTCTTAAAGGAAGCATCTTAGGAACTTACTATGACGATGTAATTGATACTATTGATGAATCCGGAAATCAGGTACCTTTATTTAAACTGGGCTTTGGAAATGATATTGACAGCTTCTTTTCGCCTCACTTTTATGAGGTTTATGTTCCAATTGATGAACATTTATCGACATTAATCAATTCATTTGTCGCTGATAAATTGCCCGTTAAAATTGGACAACTAAGATATACTGAAACCATAGCTTCTAGCGTTACGCCTGATATAGATGTGCAAGTTTCACCAGAGGATTTCATAAAGAATCGAACTGCCCTTTTTGGAAAAACTAGAATGGGAAAATCAAACACAATAAAAGTTATAGCGGATATTATATTGCAATCAAATAACAATGTTGGGCAAATTATATTTGATCCATCTGGGGAATATTCATATTTTAATGAGCAAGATCAAACCAGCATTTATTTGATGCATAGAGATCGATGTACTCGATTTAGTCTAAATCCACGTCAGATTAAACAAGAACAAGAAGAGAATGTTCCGGTACCCAATATGCTGAGGACCAACTTTTTCCAACATGTGCAACTTGGACATTCTATTATAACCAGTCTATTTGATACGTTGCATCCCCGGCGTCCTGGATATCTGGAGCCATTCTTTCTGTGGAATTCTGTTGATCCTGATGAAATAGATACTCAGTTCCCAGATAGAGGAGATAGAACACGGTATTGCAGGGCTCTTAGTTTATATTATGCTTTGCTAAATAAATCTGGCTTCACTGCTCCAAATAATTTTTCCATAGATCTAAATTTGAGATGGGAAATAAAGAGGGAATTGGCCGCTAATGAAACACTTCGCGCATCAGCAATTTTGGAAAGTCGAAAAGGGGAAGAAGGACTAGCAGAAAGACAAAAGCTGGATGTTGCTACAAGAATTTATGAAGTATTATATAGAATTTACCAGAACAGAAGGGAAGACAATACCCTATTTCCGATAAGTACAAGAAGTGCCAGGCCTTATTTAGAAAACTTTGAGGAAATGGTTCTAAGAATGATTGGAGACCGGAGCATATCCGGCCCTCGCTATCTCATGCCATTCACCAGGTATCATGATCCAAGTGGCATAAATATTATTAGACAAATTGTTGATGACGCAGATAACAATAGAACTGTTATCTTAGATTTGTCCAATGCAGATCAAACCATAGCACAGTATTACAGTGAAATCATTTGCAAAGCCATACTCAATAGGCAAATGGATCGATTTGCAAATAATCAACTTGGAGATCATTCCGTATTGTTCTATTTTGAAGAAGCGCATAATTTATTTAGGCAAGATGACAAAGATCTGAATAGCGTTTACAACAAACTTGCTAAAGAAGGCGCTAAATTTGCTATTGGGATGGTTTATGCAACTCAATCAATGACAACACTAAGTCCTGATTTGCTCAAGAATACCGAGAATTATTTTATAGCTCATTTGAATGATGATCGAGAGATCCATGAATTAGAACGAAGATACGAATTTCGTGACATCGCATTGGATGTACAAAGATCACGCACAAAGGGATATGTCAGAATGATAACTCTTTCACAGAGGTTCGCTTTGCCGGTGCAGATTCGTAAGTTTGAGCCAAGGCAAAATGCTGGGAACTGAAGGGCGATAAAAATGTCCTATGTTGGTTCTGGTCAACTGCCAATAGAGCATGCATCTAAGATTGGCCATATGAAGTTCATCCAAGATGCCCATATTCAGAGAATGCTCAGCGAATTTGAAAGCACAACCTCGACTGCAATCGAGACTATCGGATTTAGAACGGGTCATATAGATATTAACAAAGATAATGATATTAATTTTATAATAGCCATCGATGGAGGTGAATCAGTGGTTCCAAATGAGATACGTTCTCATAAACGACTTGCATTTATATCAGTTTGCGCTTTGCTTTTGCGTGTTCAAGATATAGAGGAAATGAGACAGTGTCCAATTATAGATCCGAGAGATTTACCTTCTAAACTGCAAGTATGGAATAATCCCGCAATACTTCCCCTCTCCGGAATCCGACACCCAAATGAAACAATAAAGGATACTATCCGAAAGACTATTGATAGCACAATGCACTACACAGGACTTTATAATACACTTAAATTTTTAGTTTCCAGGGAATGGGACCTTAATTATGAGATGGGCTTAAATGAGGCACCTCATTTCTGTTGCCGAAATTGCGGAGAAGTTGTTTACATTCCAAAATCCGCACTTAGTTTTAGGTGTCTGAAATGCAAGCATCTTCATACACTCTCTGATTATCTTGGCATAGGTGAGGATAGTCCTGAAGAGTGGGCACGTGAAGAAGCAGCAACAGCGCTAAGAGATGTTCTAGAAACACTCACACTCTTTCATTTTGTGCGAATTTGGTATCAACAACCAAATAAACTCGGACAAGTATTATTCATAAAAGATGGACCACTTTTACTCAGAGCAGGGCTTTATAGATTATCTGATTCAATAAGGGCATTAATTCAATATTTGCGCGACAATGAAATACCTCTAAATCTGGTTGGAATAGAAAAAAATGGAGAGCTAGTTAATCACATTGAGGAAATTAAGGAGAACCTGCCAGAACCAGGTGATTATTTTGCACCGACAGTTAAATATATTATAGAAAATATTAGGGGCTACACATTTGATCCGTCAACGTATCGCAACCGCGTACAATATGGTTCTAAAGTAGTAGCAAGGTTAGGTCCACATCATGTCGTACCAATCGATATTCCCACAGGCGACTTTCTGCTTGAACCAAGCTTTGAGGATCTGTATAGATTTAAAGAAAGCTTAACTGTTTTGGCGAAGATGACCTGTTATAAGTACGAAAATGCCTTAATTCCTATTGTCTTAGCCAATGCTTACGCATCGATATCTCAACGGCCCTCGGGAGACATTCTGTACTCATTCGCATCTCGTTTCTTCTCCTAAAATGTCCGTAAAACCTTTCTTAAAATGGCCCGGAGGAAAACGATGGATTGCGGGAAATTTGGCACAAATTATTTCAATCAGACTCCGTAACAGATATTACGAACCCTTTTTGGGGGGAGGTGCTGTTTTCTTTTCATTGCTTCCGCAAAAAGGTACTCTATCCGATATAAATGATGATTTGATGAATGTATACATTCAAGTGCGAGAACATCCAGATGTTATTTTGGATGCATTGAAGAAAATACCAATTACAAAAGAAAAATATTATAGTATTCGTGCAGATGAACCTACAGAATTAATCGAAAAAGCTATACGATTTCTATATCTAAATCGAACCGCATTTGGCGGTATTTATCGCCTCAATCTAAACGGAAAATTCAATGTTCCATTTGGTGGAGGTAAACGTACACCTGAACCTTTATGGTCAAGAGATTTGGTAAAACTGGCATCGAAAGCTCTTCAAAGGATGGATTTGGTGACCTCTGATTTCGAGGAAATTATAGATCAAGCTGGAAAGAGAGATGTAGTATATTGCGATCCTACATACACAGCGACTCACAATAGCAATGGATTTATCCGCTACAACGAAAGAAACTTTTCATGGGATGATCAAGAACGTCTTGCTGCTGCGAGTCTAAGAGCATGTAAAAGAGGGGCTTATGTTCTGGTGAGTAATGCGAGTTGCCCTAGTCTTCATGACTTATACAATCCTTTCCAGCCAAAAATTCTTGCCAGAAAAAGTCTTGTTAGTCCAAAATCAGAGGCACGCCGGGAAATAAACGAATATCTATTTATTTTAGATCCTGATGACATGAAATAGGATATTGGCTTTCTGGTGAAAGGACTGCTCACTGAGCCGAATAGATCAATCAAGATTACGAAACAGAACTTGATAAGGGACTGCAAATTAAGCGGTCCAACGTTGTGCGATTAGCCCTAAACATTTCCGAGAAATTGATCCTTACTTCGTTCAAGTTCCGGAGGCATAAAGGAAAAATTTATGTAACAAAAGGATTGAGGCGGGACAAAATTCGGAAACATGATCTTTGGATCCACAGGATTTTCAAATTGTTCTACTTCTACAATCTCCAGGGCGAATCCAATCTCTCTGTTTCTAAAATAATCAAAAAACTCTTCTTCAGAGACCCCAGCATCATCCTTCAGCTGACGCCATAAATTGATTGGTTTATCCTCGATTATCTTACTTATCCTAAAGATTCCAACTATTTTTTTAATTGGATTGGTGGAATAAATATACACTCTACCTATATTTCTCTTGGAGAATGCATTCTTGCGAAATTCGTATTTTTTTCTCCCATTGATGATGGACTCCGCAAACTTTGGCTTAATGGATAGTAAAACGTCCATCGATCCCACCCATTTCCCTTATTTTGATGTATCTTTCTGTAGATAGCTCCACGGCCGATTGTGGGGCCGCCTTGAGTATGCCGTTGCCTATTAGC
>JAVEPM010000156.1:0-4800 GCA_034008115.1 Methanolobus sp. | reverse complement strand
AGTTAGCCCTGATGGGCTATTAGGATTCCCAACGCACGGAATGAATAACCCAGTTGCTAACACGCGGTATATTTTACGCCCCACTGTTCCGCTGATAACGCAACATTTAGTTTCAATTTAACGGGTAACGGTGGACAAATAACATCCACGCCCGACGGGGCGCAAAACATACCGCCATCCGTTGGGCGCAAGTACAAAAAACGAAACACACACGGTAACACCAATATGCTGAAAAGAAATCAAGAAGATTTTACCCCAAAGCCAGCTGAAATGAAAATATTTTGATAGAATTGCATAATGGACAATTGGTTGCCATTTGAAGTTAGAAAATAGAGCGTTTTGAGGTTTTGGACAGCGGTCAGGCAGATGAAGAAAAAAAAGAAGTAGTCGCTGCGCTTCTACTTCAAAATCAAATAGGAAAAGTTTCTGATTGTGAGGAAAAGTTAAAAGGTTTTCGCAACGGGTTGAAATATAAGAAACGAAGGAAAAGCCTATCGCTTCGTGGGATAATAATTTGGTTGAGATTGTGGAAATTACATCAAAATTAGAAAATATTTGCGGGATAGGATAATTTCCAGCGCTGTGTAACGGGTTGATAGATATAAAAAACAGGAAGTAGTCGCTGCGCTTCTACTTCGCAAAAAGATAGTAAAAGATTAGTGGAAAAGTTTTCGCATATTAAAAATTCTCGCTAGTTTTGGATAGCGGTTGAAAGAGAGGAAACTCGATTCGATATTTTATATTGGATAGTTTACCGTTTGGAAATAGAGATGAAAGACCCAGTACCAGCGCCCAACACGCGGTGTAAGCAATGCGGGGGATGTGATGACTTCGGGTCAGCAACACTCGCATTGGGTGGTTTTTAGCGGCGGATGAAGAAGATGTACCACGTTCTCCCCCACTGCTCACACCGCCATCCGTTATGCACCATAGTTGAAAAAAAAATCGGGGCAAAAACTGTTACTTCGGTGGCAGAGCGCATCTTGAAGAATCTTTAAACAATCGGAGAGGGTTATCCTGATAATTTGTGTTGGAATTAGGGAACGGAAAAATTAAATTTATCGGCTCTTGAATTATTGGAAATTTTCGGCTTGACTTAAAATTACGGAAACAGCGGGCTGATTTTGAATTCTATCGGAACGAATTGAAATCCTGCATTCACCGAAAGTTCTTGGTTTTTTGGGGATACAAACAGCCAAACAGGATTAGAGAAATCGAATATTTTTTCGCTAATTCGGAATTGAATTCACTGTCCGTTTCTGAAAGAGTGAATTCGCAGCAAAAGATTTTGGTTTGGCAGCTTGAGTTTTAAGATTAACTCGCTCGGAGAATGGAATTGGTTGAAATTCAAACCTGAATGAAATAGGAAAGAGTTCCGCTGTTGAGTAACGGGTTGAATAAAGAAAATCAGCCCTTGTTGAATGAATTGCGGGGAGGAGAGGAGCGCCGAAAAATATTGAGAGAGCGCATAATTTCACCCGTAGAAGAAAGCCGATAAATCAAATGGCTTCCTCATTGTTTCAATTGGAAAGTTTTGAATCGCCCCGAATATTGAACGAAAGAGAAACTACGGTGCATAACAAAGGGTGTAAAAAATGCTGGTTTCAAGGCAATATCGGTAACTTTTCGTTTCAATTTAGCCTTTTACTGTGGGATGATGACGCTGTTCCAATCTCCAGCACTTTCCACACCCTCAGCCGTTACCCAACATAATGAATAAATTATAGACATCGCTAAATGGGTTCTGCGGTTCTCTATAATCAAGTTAAAAAAAATTTTATAGAACCCCCTTTAAAAAAACATTGACTATGAAAACTCAATTATTAATTATCTTCATCGGACTGATATTTTTGAATGTATCATGTCAAAATTCGAGTTTAAATAATTTTGAATCTGGTTCCTTTAAAGACACGCGTGATGGTAAAATTTACAAAACAATTAAGATTGGAAATCAGATTTGGATGGCAGAGAATCTTGCCTATAGTCCGTCTATCGGAGAATACCGGGCATATGAAAATAATGAAAAGTATGTGTCGGAATTTGGTTATTTATATAATTGGCAAACAGCTTGTAACGTTTGTCCTTCTGGATGGCATCTACCTGAAAAAAACGAATGGACTGAGCTTATAAGGACAACTGTGTTAATGACTAAAAAAAAGGATAATGGTAAAGTTTTAAAGTCAAGTGAGGGTTGGTTAAATAGAGGTAACGGTTACAACTTAGTTGGATTCAATGCGTTACCAAGTGGTCGCGGGTATGGTAAAATTACAAATGAGGTATTTTCCGACCTTGGCAAGTGTGGTTATTGGTGGATTTCAGGCGAAGACAGAGATGGTGTATGGCAGGCTAATTTGGAATCAGAAAGGGATTATTTAGGATATGGGCTGACAAATAAAAGCAACTTTTACTCAGTACGTTGCTTGAAAGACTCAATAAATTAGTTTTCAATAAAGAGTATTATTTATTGAATTTTCTGTTTGAATTATTAACTTTCAAAAAAACTAAAATTATGACAAAAAAATTTTTTGGATGGTTACTTACTATCCTTGGAGTATTATCCTTGCTTTTTTCCATCTATCTACCAATTATTCATTTAATTAACAAATCTATTCGTCTGAATTACTTAACAATCGCTTTGATTTGGCTTATAGGAACATTTATTATTTTAATTCTTGGTTACTTAATAAGAAAAAATAGACTTAACAGTTTTAAAAACAATATCTCTTTGGCAAGTAAGAAATTTGTTTTATCATCAATACTAATTGTATTTGGAATAATTATCGTTTTATTTTCTCAAACTGATTTCTTTTTCAATAGAGAAGCTATACAAGAAAATAAATACAAAGGAACAGATCATTTTGGTTATGCATCAGCATTTGGTAAAGAGGAGAAAATTACTAAGATTGTGAAACATCCAAACTTATTATTAATGGCACCAATCATTTTTGCAGGTTATGTTATAATTCTCGCTGGTGGATTTATTGTGTTTAAGTCGGTTAAAGGCATAAGTGAATAAACAGCATCAAATTACGTTGGGTAACAAGGGGTGTAACCAATTTGGGCTGAATAGGTTACGGAATGGGGTCAGCACGCAGGGAACTTTTTAACGGGGGATAAAACCCCTGCCCCGCTCACCCAAACTGGTCACACCCCCAGCCGTTGGGTGCAATAGTAAGAAAAACGGGCAACTCTTTTAATGTACTGGTCTACAAGGTTATGGATTATTTTAAATCCTAACTATCTGATTGATATTTCATTCCTCGGCTTGAAAAGATTGCGCATTGACTTTTATATACCAACTCTTTTTCGGTTTGAATTTTAAAACACGGGCTGAATTTTAGGTCCTCTGAGAATTGAAAACGAGGAAAGCGGGTTAATAAAACGGAACGAATTGAAATCCTGAGAGAAAGGAAAGTTCTTGGTTTTTTGGGGATACAAACAGCCAAACAGGATTAGAGAAATCGAGTATGGTTTCGCCAATTCTGAATTGAATTCACCGTTCGTTTCTGAAAGAGTGAATTCGCAGCAAAAGATTTTGGGTTGGCAGTTTGAATTCCAAGATTAACCCGCTTGGGGAATTGAATTGCGGAATAGAATCAGCCCTTTGAAGAGTAAACCGAAAACGACTTTGGGCGTACGGCTTGACTAAAGCGCAATTGAGACCATCGCTGAATGAAAATTGAAAGGATTTTATAGTTGAATCCTGAATCCTGATTGCTGAAGTTGGAAAAGGTTGCCCCAAAATTATCTTCGAAGAAAGAAAACTACAGCACCCAACAAAGGGTGTAAAAAATGCTGGTTTCTAGGCTGTAATCAGTAACTTTATCGTTTCAATTTAGCTTTTTACTGTGGGATGATGACGATGTTCCAATCTCCAGCACTTTTCACACCCTCAGCCGTTAGGCACAATAGCAGAAAAAAAATCGGGGCGAAAACTGTTGCTTCAGTGGCAGAGCGCAACTTGAAGAATCTTTAAACAATCGGAGTGGATTATCCTGATAATTTGTGTTTGAATTAGGGAACGAAAAATTAAATTTATCGGCTCTTGAATTATTGGAAATTTTCGGCTTGACTTGAAATTACGGAAACAGCGGGCTGATTTTGAATTCTATCGGAACGAATTGAAATCCTGCATTCACCGAAAGTTCTTTACTTTTTTGGGGATACAAACAGCCAAACAGGATTAGAGAAATCGAGTATTATTGTGCTAATTCTGAATTGAATTCACCGTACGTTTCTGAAAGAGTGAATTCGCAGCAAAAGATTTTGGTTTGGCAGCTTTAATTTTAAGATTAATCCGCTCGGAGAATGGAATTGGTTGAAATTCAATTCTGAATGAAAAAGTTCCGCTGTTGAGTAACGGGTTGAATAAAGAATATCAGCCCTTGTTGAATGAATTGCGGGGAAGAGAGGAGCGCCGAAAATATTGGAGTAACGCTGAATTCCATTAGAAGAAGAAAGCCGATAAATCAAATGGATTCCTAATTGTTTCAACTGGAAAGTTTTGAATCGCCCCGAATATTGAACGAAAGAAAAAGCTACAGTGCCTAACACGCGGTATATTTTACGCCCCACTTTTTGCCCGATTAGGTTACTATTCTGTTTCAATTTATCTTTATAGCGGGGGATAAATACGCTGCTTCGCCCGACGGGGCGCAAAACATACCGCCATCCGTTACCGCCAAGTGTAAAAAGACAGAAATGACAGGACAAAGTGAAAAGTAGAAATAAAAAATCAGATAATAAAAATGTGAAATTCAATGTTCAACGAATCATTGCAATTTCATCGTTCTTAATTTT
>JAVEPM010000155.1:0-4824 GCA_034008115.1 Methanolobus sp. | reverse complement strand
GTTTTGCAAGTAATTTTGTAATCTCTTGTTTTTGTTCCTCTGAAATCTCAACAATCTCATTAGAACAATGTAAACATTCAAGATTATCAGGGAGTTTCCCTTGCGGTTCAAAAGGGATTGTTTTCATTTCATTATACATTTCTTTTGCGTTCATCGGTCATGTTTTTAAATAGTTATAATTATGAAATTATCTGCTGGTTCTCTGGTCTGTCTGTAATGTTTGCAAATCCCAGATTTTCCGTTACGGGGTTGGTAAGCATTACATTGTTTCCCGCATGTACCCTTTTCTCCAATTGCTTCAAAATGTTGACAATAGAAATAAGAGGATATTACAATTTTCGCTGGCCATAGCTTTAATTCCTTCAAGCCATTTTCTTTCATGTACTCTTTATGAAAATCAAGGGAATAGCATAAGTCTTCGTGTGCACTAAAGTATAATTGCTTGTTTTTCATGTTACTTATTTTTTAAAAATTCTTGTACAAGTTGCTCGACACTCATGCCTATACATTGTTCCCCATTGTTTCGAAAGAAGATGAAGAAATCAAAAAGTAAAGCATCGTCTGACTTTTTGATTTCCTTTTTAACTTTTTCTGCTAATTTAATGATTTTATTAATATCTTTTTCTGCACTTTTACCATTTCCATACTCCCATTCTTGAGGGTTTCCAAAGAATTTAGGGAAAAATGCAAGGATGCTATCTGTTAAATTATTGATGTCTTTGTTCATTTACTTTCTGTGTTTTCGTTTACCATTACTATTTCTATCTCCATGCCGGGATAGCGATCGGTGAGCATTGTTTTGATCTTTGAAATTTCAGATTCGAAATTTTCGCGTGCGAAACCGACTGAACCGCCAAGTTGCTCATGTAACTCACCAGTAATCGGATTGTTGATGTTAATTTTTTTAATCCTGATCATCTTCATCCTCCTCTTTTGTTAAAAATGTCGCAATAATTGCTGTGATCAGTAATAGTATAATCGCAAGTAATGTGAAAATTTGCATAATATTATCTTTTTATTATTTGTTTGTAGTTATTATTATTTTAAAGGTAACATGCTAACGGTGTGTATAGCGCATTAAAACGCGCCATACATGGGCGTTGTACCCCATTTAAGACCGCAAAGATCGACCAGAAACAGTTCCTGTTTCATTGACTTGACTAACGCCAACGTCTCCACAGGCTAACCCCGACATACCATCGGTTTTTTTATTCTTTGGGTTTAGAGCAAACTTTAAGATATTGTTTGCTGCTAAAATATCCCTGTCATTTATAGAACCACAACTTTTGCAAGTCCAAATCCTATCTGACAATTTCAATTCTTTGTTTATTACACCACATCCGCACATCTTTGAGCTTGGTTCAAATCTTCCTATTTCTAAATAGTTACCGCCTTGTTCCTGCATCTTGTATTGCAACAAGGTATAAAATCTACCTAATCCTAAATCCGAAATAGATTGTGCAAGTTTGTGGTTTCTCATCATACCAGAGATGTTTAAGTTTTCACACGCAACTGTATCATACTGTTTGGCTATCGCAGTAGTTGTTTTGTGCAAAAAATCCAATCTCTGATTTGATATTTTTTCGTGAAGTAAAGCTACTTTTAAATTTGCCTTTCTTCTGTTTGAGCTTCCTTTTTGCTTTTTTGAAGCTCTACGTTGTAATACTTTTAATCTTTGAATTGAGTTTTTTAAGTGTTTCGGATTTTCTATTTCAGTACCATCCGATAAGGTTGCAAATGTTTTTATTCCAGTATCAATACCAACTGCATTTTTCTTTGATATAGGCTTTTGCTTTACCTCTATATCAGGTAGCTCAACTGTAATACTTATGAAAAATTTATTGGTAGGGGTTTTCTCAATAGTAGAAGTTTTAATATTTCCGTAAAACTCCCTGCTGATTTTTGTTTTAACCCAACCTAATTTTGGAAGTGATACTTTACCTGCTTCAAAATCAATTTTAGTGTTTTGTGGAAATCCTACGTGATGCGTTCCAACGTGTTTACTTTTGAATTTTGGGAACCCTTTTTTTTGCTTAAAAAAACGAGTAAATGCCTTATCCATATTTACAACAGATTGTTGTAAGCTTTGAGCAACTGACAAATTAAGCCAATCGTATTGTTCTTGCTTTTTAAGTTGCGTTAGCTCTGTCATTAAAGTAAAAGCGGATATACTTTTCTTTTCTGATTGGTACTCCTTTATACGTCTATCCAATGCCCAATTATAGACAAAACGAGCATTCCCCAGCATCTGATTAAGTTGCTGTTCTTGCTCCTTGTTTGGAAAAATCCTATATCGAAATCCTCTAATCATAATGCAAAGATACAACTTTATTTTTAATTCTACACAAAACCTATTAATTATTTTAGAACAAGAGCGCAAAGAGAAAAACGGGGTACAACATACGCTATATGCAATTTTGCCGCAGGCGCAACACAAAACTGCACATAGCTAACCGTTACTTTCCGACAATATAATTTACTTTGTTATTTCATATTACCTATCATTTAAAATTCACATTAGTGTGGCAAACTTACTACATTATTTGAATTCCCTTTCTTAAAAAAGTTTAAAAATCATTAACTCGTATTATCTCTCCAAAGGGTACTACCTTGTTAGGATTATTATTATAACAAATCCATAGAGTATCAAAATGTAAATTAGACTCTTCTGGAATAGTTCCTTCTAAATCTGTAAAATAAATTAATAAATCAGCATCTAAATTTTCTTTTATGATGTAATCAAAAACAGGCTTAAACTTTGTTCCTCCATAACCTTCAATTTTAGGATCAATAGGGTAGTAATCAAATGTCTGAACATTTCCTACTTCTGTATTACAAGGTATTACAGTAATTAAAGATGGTGTTATTTCATAAAAAAGACTGTTTATTTCTGCAATAAATGAAGAAAAGATTTTAGCATCAATACTTGAAGAAGTGTCTACAGCAATAATAATATGATCTATTCCTTCATTTCTTAAAGAAGGAATAAATATATTTTGATGTATGTATTTTCTGTTAGGTCTTCTAAAAGAATAATCATTTTTCTTTAATTTTTGCATGTATCCAATTAACTCACTTCGCCAATTTAATATTGGTTGTCGTTCTTTTTCTAATAATCTTTGCATATTTAAAGATATATTCCCAGCTTCTTGAGCTACAAAAGCTGCTTTACTTATCATCAATTCACATTCTATTTTTTCTTCCTCTAATTGTTCTCCTTTTATAATATTATTATTTTCATCTACGCCATCTGTCACTACACCCCATTCTTCTGGAGCTATATTTTTAAAAACATCAGAAGATTGCATATTATCAGAAGTATTTTCCTCTTTTACATTTTTTTCTTCTTTATAAATAATACTATAAACTTCTTCTGTAGACATCCCTTTATAATCTTCATTATAATATCCATTTTCTGGTATATATATATTTTCTTCTACTAATGTTAGATTAATTATATAATCTGCTGCAATATTCCATATTTTAAAATCTCTTTCTTTTCTTCTAAACATATGTAATAGTGCTACGTGTAAGACTTCGTGTAAAAATAACCCTATAGTTTGATTTACTGTTAAAGTATTTATAAATTTTGGATTATAAATAAGTCTTTTATTATTTACACCTGCTGTTTCTATACTTTCATCAGGTTCTATTATTAAATTTAATAGTATTGTGCTAAAAAAAGGATGCGTTAACACAATACTATTAATTGCTTTTTTAACTTTTAACATTGGCAAAAGTTATTTTATTTTCCATGTCTAATAATATTTCTTTAGCTATATTATTAGCTTCTATCCTTTCCTCTGGTTTTGTTCTTAAATTTGTAACATTAAGATTACCTAATTTATTTTTTGCTGTATTAGTAAGTGTAATAAGATCAGTATCTTCAGTTATATTAAGTTTTGGTAACAAATCAATTAGATTGTTAAGATTTCCAATTAAGCTATCTCTAAATATAGCATTAGGATCAGATAATTTAGTTACAATATTATTTATTGCTTTATAAAACCTTTGCCATAAATCATTATTAACAGCTTCTATTTGAGCTTTTGTTCTCTTTTCAATAAACTGCTGTATTTTTTCGATTTCTTCATCTTTAAGATTAATTCTAAAGTCATTAGATGTTGGTACTGGATTGATGTCAACAGTAAATTCATAATACTTTGTTATTTCATCTGGATAATCTGAAGGATTAAATAAAGTACCTAATTTACATTCTGCATCTTTTATAAAGTTTTGGTAATTAATTTTTAAATTTTCTATACCTTCTTCAAACTTTCTTTTATATTTACTCATTTCTTTAGAAAATTCCATATAATTTTTAGAAGGCAATAAGCGACTACCGTCTTTACTCCATGGTAAAGTGTTTTCATAATAATAATTTCTTGCAGCATTTGCAATTTTTTTTACTTCTTTTAAATGTTCTTTACTGACAAGTCCTTTGGTAAATTTACCCATAGTAGATTCTACATTATACTTTTCATAAACTGATAAAGAAGCAGTTTTATCTTGTTTTCTTGCTGACCATTGGCTTATGTTAAGTCTTATTAACATTGCGTTTTTTACTATATTCATAATTAAAAATTTAAATTTGAAAATGTGAGTTTTTAATAGCCCATTTTGTATAACAGGCTAATTCTGTTAAATTAATAAATTTTACTTTGCTTTTAATGTTTATATCTCGCATAAATACTGTTTGAAATTCATTAGGAAGTCGGGAGATATAAGTTGTAATTTTGTCAAAATTGTTTAAATCTGATATTTCTAATAAAGCTCCTAATGTAGCATATATTATAGAAGGTTCTGTAGGTATTTCTTCAGTTT
>JAVEPM010000154.1:0-4862 GCA_034008115.1 Methanolobus sp. | reverse complement strand
CCATTTGGCTCTTTTCTCTTAAGCATTAAAACCTAACCTGTTTCATGTTTTTCATTCTCCAGCTATCGTTTGTCATTGTGATTACCGAATAGTGCTCTGCTATCCGATCCATCACCCGTGAACCGTAGGCGGTGGCTATGCCGTCAATGGTCAGGTTCGTGGTGATGATCGTAGCGTTTCGCTTCCCTTCCTGATACATCTCGTATTGACTTGAAAACATCCTGCTAAAATAGTTAGCGCTCGCTTCCGTGTCCATTTCGCAACCGAGATCGTCAAGCAGTGACAGATCATAATTGAGATAGCTTTCAGCTTTAGCAATGGCTTCAGTGCGCTCTTTTCCGGTGAGATTCAAGGCATTAAGATAATCCTGATACATCCCATTGGCGGTGGCACAGATATAGCTGAACCTGCCATTTTCATGATTAGATTCCAGTACATGATCGAATATAATGTTTGCCAATGCTGTTTTGCCACATCCTGGCTTTCCTGTGAGCAGTATAGCAAACTTCCCTGTAGATATCTCATTTTCCACATAGTCAATGAGTTTTTGGTTTTTCTGATACCAATCTGGATATTTCATTTGTAGGCCTCCAATAATTCTTTGCGCGTCTTTGGCTGTTCTGGATTGGCATTCTTGCCCACTGATTTGCGATATTTGCCAATGATCTCATCCCGATCACCATAGAACACAGGAAAGCCATTTGCACGGCTCAGAAACTCGGCAAGATTCCACTTGTATGAGAAAAAGCAATCAGGATCATTGACAATAGCATGATAGTTTTCTATGCCTTTCTTTATCTCATCTATCGTGTATTCTTTGCAACGCTTGGCAACAGCTTTCTCAATGTCGCTTGTGAGCTTCTTGCACCTAAGTGACTTTGCATTAGCGTTCCAATGCTCTATTATCTCAGGTGCAGGGTTTGGCTGCTTTGGTTTCGGCGATAACACAGGTGCGGGTGGATCAGGCTCTGCCCGCCGTGCCTCTGCGCTCTTTTTACCTGCCTCGCTTGCGATGGTTTTAATGTAGTTTCTTTTGTTAATAGTAAAATCTGCCAATTCACAAGTATAGCCATTTTCAGATAACGTAAATACCCCAGAATCAAGGCAGAACCTAAAGAACTCTGAAAGCTCGTTTGCTTCAAGACCATAATCCTCACAAAACAGATCCAAGTCACATTCTTTAATGTGTCCGCCATGTTTTATCATTAGTTCAACGCTAATATAATACATGGCATATCCTTGCAGCTTGCCAAATTTCTGCTTTACCCGCTTTATATCTGGCTCACTCAAACTGTCCGATGAATGTTTGAACCATGAGCGTGGAGCGGTATCCATCATTTCCCCTTGCTTTTGAGAACAAAATTGTCAAGGTCTGCTCTGTCAAACAACATTCCCTTGCCGCCCGGCCGGTAATACGGAATCAATCCAGCGTTTGCATACTTGCGCATAGTGTATTCGGTAACGCTCAAATACTTAGCTGCCTGTTCTGTATTTAGATACTTTTGATCAATCATAAGTCTTCACCGTCCCATCATCATTAAAAATCCAGCCCACATACAGCATCCCATTTTCATATCTTGTATAAGTTGGGCATGAGATAAGGAAAGTTTCTGGAATATAAACACAACTCTGTCCATATATTTCCCCTTCCTTCATTTCATAACTCGATTGGATTGCCTTGCTTTCAGGGCAAAAAACAAATGCGATTGATTTGTCAATTAGCTTCCTGATCAATTCCTGCATTGATGTTGTCATTTTTCTGTTATCTTCCATGATAACCTCCACGTTTATTCTGAACCCACAAAACCACAGCCCAAAATCTTGTCAAGCTTTTTGTGGCTTTACGTGAAAATAAATGTCTTTGCTCTTACGAATAAACGCCCGTTGAACATCGGTTGAACGCCCGTTGAACAGATAAGATAAGATAAGATTAAGATAAGAATAGAATAGAATAGAATAGAATAGAATAGAATAGAATAGCCAACTCGCTTTGCAGTAGCAAAGACGAGTAATATCACTTTGCTAACGCAAAGATGATATATACACCATGGAAACCATTTTCGTGACGTCACGAAATTGGTTAAGGCGATGCTGCCTGATCCCCAAAATCACATTTTGGTTGACAAACAATTAATGCTGATTATTTTGTCTATATGAAAACATCAATGCTTAAGATGAACCCAAGCAACCCACGCAGGATACAGCCCGACAAGCTGGAAAAACTTATGCGCTCAATCGAATCACTTCCTGAGATGATGAAGTTACGCCCAATAGTTTACGATCCCGAGACCATGTATGTTTTAGGCGGGAATCAGCGGCTCGCAGCTATTAGAAAGCTTGGCATGAAAGACATCCCGGATGAGTGGACGATCGCCGCTACAGATCTCACGCCAGAACAGCAAAAGGAATTTGTTCTGCGAGATAATGTGCAGTTCGGCGATTGGGACCTTGAGATGCTGTCTGCTGAGTTTGGCGAATTTGACTTTGATGATATTGGCATGGACGTACCAGACATAGAAACAGAAATTAAAGACATAGATGAGAAAAACAAAGAAATACGACCGATAAAAAAAGTTCATTACTTAATTAGCGTACCAATTGATTTAGTCCTCGATGTTCAAGACGTCATTAAAGCCATCAGGGAATTAGATGGAATCGAAATCTCGCAATCTCAAAACTAATAATTCACACCTCGAAATGAAGGTTAGCCTCAGGCTTAACAACTTGCCTGAAAAAGACAACCTTTGCGTTTTGGACGCATATGCAGGGAAAGGGCTGATTTGGAACACCGTAAAAAAACGCACCGATAAAAAAATAAAAGTTTTACAAGTTGACAAAGTGGATCATCCCAATGTAGATATTGCTACCGATAATCTTAAGGTGCTCTCTGGCATAAATCTATCCAGGTTTGACATTATTGATCTTGACGCATACGGATGTCCATTTGCACAGCTACAAATACTATTCAACCACAACTACACAGATAAAGTGTTTGTGACATACATCCAGACACACCATGGTGCATTGCCTCATGGGATTCTAAAGCAGTCTGGATTCACAAAAGAAATGATCAGCAAAAGCTCTACCCTCTTCAATAAAAACCCAATGCAGGTTATGGAACAATATCTAGCAAACAACGGAATCTTCTCTTATTCAATAAAATATGTTGACAGAAAACACTACTTGTGTTTTGGTGTTCCATATAAAGGAGATTCAAAATGATTAAAATTTATGAGCCAAGAGGGAGAGCCAGAGAATATAGTCCATTTGCTATGAACTATTTCAAAGGCTGTGATCATGGATGTAGCTATTGCTATGTCCCAAGAATGATGAAAGTGTTTAATTCCCAATATTGCCATGATGATGTTTCCGTAAATATGGCTGGATTGTGGAAAGAGGCAGAAAGATTTTCGAAATCAAAAAATAGCGGAGAGCAAGTTCTTTTAAGTTTTACTGGTGATCCCTATTGTGGACTGGAATCGGGAGAAACTAGAGATGTGTTGTGTGCCTTCCTTGAACATGATATCCATTGTTCAGTGTTAACGAAGAACCCAAGAAAAGGGCTAAAGGATATCGATATAATGTCCGATATGAGGCATTTTAAAATGGGAACCACCCTTACCCTGTTCGATGACGATTTATCTAAAATGTGGGAACCTGGGGCTCCTGTGGGAAGGGACAGAATAGAAGCTCTGAAAATATTTGCCGAAAATGGGATAGTTACTTGGGCAAGCTTTGAGCCTGTTATTGATCCAGTGGAATCCTTGAAAATGCTAGAAATTGTTTCCGGATTCATAGATCATGTGAAGATAGGGAAAATTAATAACCATCCTCAAGAAAGACTAATTGATTGGGTGAAATTCTTAAAGGATGCCGTTTCAATATGCAGGGATACAAATATGAAGTTTTATATAAAAGATGATTTGGCAAAGTATGCCAATGGAATAGTGTTTTCAAGAGAAGAAAGAAACAAAGATTTTCTAAATGTGTGATAAGATAATATCAGGACAAGGAATATCGAATGATTAGAACAGCTGAATGTGTAACGCCGAAGCATCCAGATAAGCTGTGCGACCGCATAGCTGATGCCATATTGACGGAGGCAATCAAACAAGACCAAAACGCAAGAACGGCAATAGAAGTTTGTGCCGGTCATGGCATTGTGACCGTTCTGGGTGAAATGACAACCACAGCATTTGTTGATGTTGCTGACATAGCCCGCAGGATTACGGATGGTGAGTGCGGCGTGCAAGTCAATATTGTGCGACAGTCACCTGACATAGCGATGGGAGTTGATGCTGGAGGCGCCGGAGATCAAGGCATTATGATCGGATATGCCTGTAACGAAAACGATAATCTTATTCCTACGGAACTAAACCTCGCCAGAGATTTGTGCCAATTCATTTATATGCGACACGAAGTTGACGGAAAAACTCAAATCACAATGGACGGCAATAAAATATCCACTATTGTCGCAAGCTTTCACAACACAAAGAGCGGAGATCTGAGATCCCTTGTGCACCAGTGGCTTGATGGCAGAAAATGCGAATCGATAATGTGCAATCCTGCCGGCGATTGGAAAACCGGCGGGCTTAACGCTGATTCTGGTGTAACGGGCAGGAAACTTGCCATAGACAACTACGGAACCAGAACACCCATTGGCGGCGGCGCATTTAGCGGAAAAGACCCCACCAAAGTGGATCGCTCTGCTGCATATATGGCAAGAAAAATTGCCGTCGATATCTTGCGCCAGAAAAATGCAAAAGAAGTTATCGTTTCGCTTGCTTATGCAATCGGAGTTCCTGATCCGGTAATGACGGAGTGTATTGCCGATGGAAATCATGTTGACATTTCACACTACA
>JAVEPM010000153.1:0-4882 GCA_034008115.1 Methanolobus sp. | reverse complement strand
TTGACAAACACCTTGTAATTCAGCTTTTTTACATTATCTTTATTTGCTGTAAACGCCATCTTTTTCTCCTACTAATTTAAGCTTAATTGCAATGCTTGCTTCTTCGTCCGACATCTGGACTTCCTGCTTCTTGCGAACTTGTCCTGCTTCCGCTAAGAAGTCTGCTTTTGCAATATATGTTTTTGTTTCTATTTCTGTTTTTTTCTTTGCCATTACTGACTCCAATTCCTCATATCACACTAACCGAAATGTCGCCAGTGCTTGTATATTTGTCGCAAAACTTGGTTGCCATATTCCAAAACATTTTTTGGTATCGTTCGAGACTCGTGCTCTGGCTGGGCACTAATTGTCCTTCGCCAAAGGTTGCTCTGTCGAGCGTAACTTCCCCAAGACTGAATTCCTTCAATCCGGGTACTGCAAAATACAGCAAGAAATACGCCTGTGCAGTTTCGAGGTCTCGTCGCATCTTTTGTTCTGTCGTCAAGAGCGGATACTCCACAAACCCTTCATCGCCCGGCACAAGCCCATCTTCAGGAAGAGCAATATACTGCTCGAATATTGTTTCGCCTAACTGGTTTTTTAACGTGCTGGCAGAAACACTTGTAAACTGAATGATTTTGCCCTGTGCGTCTTCGTTCAGGTTCGCTATGTTTATCGCTTTCTTGACTATTGGATTCACTCCGCAACTCCTATTCTTCTCAATTGTTCGGCACGTTCGGGCGAAACTCTAACCGTCTCGCCCTTATCGTATCTGATGTTGTTGATTAAATAATTGACTCGGATTTTCACGAGCACAGAATCAGGAGACACAGGAGTATCTACTTTTTCTTTCTGTTTTTTAGTTGCCACTATTTCCACCCTTAGCTTTCCCTGCTTCTATATGCGACTGCAAATCTCTGAACAATCACGCCCATTGCAAGCGGAGTGTCATAAATTGTGTCATAAGTTCTAAGTTTAGGATAGTATTCGCTGTTTTCGCTGATTTCGGAAATATTCATCTTAAGAACTAAATCTTTTGGACGACCCATAATTACCATACCCGGATAGTAAGGGGCTGCTGAAACTGTTACTTCTTTGTCAATGGCTTTAAGATATGGAACTGGCACAATTTCATAGCCGAAGAAATCATAGATTTTACCACTTTCGTATTTCTCGGTAGTCGAATCAGCTTTGGCAACAGAAATCTTATATTTGAAGAAATCTGCCATTGACATCATTATTTTTACTTCGCTTGGATTGTTGTAGTCTTCCGGGTATGTTGCAACAAGTTCCTCTAATACCGTGTTAATTGTTTTGTATTTGCTTGCATCTGAATCGTAAGTGTCAACATATCCGCCAACAGTGCAAGTAGCTGAACTGCCATCTTTTGTAGTTGTATAGCCTTTTTTAAGGGTCTGCATCCAGCCTGAGAAAGAACCAGTATATGGGGCTAATTTGCCGTCATTGTAACCATTCAATACATCAACGTCTGCACCACTGGCAGGGGTTGCGAACATTGCTAATTTAAAGAGTTCGTTGCCATGCACTTTTGCAATTTGGTTGCTCACTCTTGTTGACCAATCAGGCTCGGTTTCCATTGCCATTAAAGTTTCTTTGTCGATTCTTGCCACAAGTTGAACTGACTGCAATACAACATCATAACCAAGGTTGTAATAGCTTGCAAGATTGCCGACAGTAGCGAACGGGTCAACACCACTTTCTACTTGTACGAGCTTAGCGTTTGCTTCGTAAACATTGATTGTGGATTTCATTGCACGAACCTTATCGACATTCACCATTTTCAATAACTGGCTATTGTCCACAATGAGGTCTGCAAAGGCATTTCCCTCATCAATCAAGAGTTTGCCAAACTTTTGGTTCAAGATTGTGTTGTTAGCACTTGGAGCCACGTATGATTTCTCGGTTGTTCCTTCTGCCGGGGTTTCCACTGTTGGCTGTACCGCCATAAGAGATTCTTTTAATTTTTCCATTTTTTGTACAAATGCGTTTTCCATTATGATTTTACTCCTCTTACAATATTGAATTGTTGTTTTTCTTTTGTCACTGGCTGACTGATTGCCACAACCTGTTGGCTATTAAGTGCTGATTTCTCTACCTCGATAACCTTTTCTGCCATCTTTTCGAGTACATCTGCATTGGTTTCAAAGTTTTTTGTTATTTCAGACATTTCGGACTTTAGAGCTTCGAACTCTTTTGCCAACGCTTCCAATTTTTCTTCCGTGTTCACACTTTCTCCTTCTATTTTGTTATAGAAAACTTCGAGACTTTTCTGAATCTCTGTTAAATCTGCTGTATCGACTATTTCTGCAACAATATCTGCTTCATTCTTGGCTTTTCCGCCGAAAGCGTCAACTATTTTGTTGAGCAGTCCCTTTACTACATTTCCTTGTTCGTCCACATCTACTTCTACAACCTGTCTTTTGGTTGTGCCTGCGAGACTGAATCCACCAAACTCGCCCTTCTTCACTCGCTCCCAAGCCTCATCCGTGCATTTCACGACCAGCACCCAAGAACCTGCCTTTACGGTTTTGCCTTCGATGTCGAAATCCTGTGGTGCAATATAGCTTTCTACGGGCACGCCCATTTGGCTTTCAAAATCGTGGTTTGCATCAATATTGCCAAAATCAGATATAAAGGTATGAGCACTCTTCTGAATATCTTCTGCGGTCATAAACTCGTCTTGCAGGTCTATCCTGTCCGGCTCATACACAATTCCGTACACCAATTGTTTCTCTTCCGACTTGATTGCAATTTCAGCTTGCAGGTTGAACTGTATATCTGAATTGCTCTTTATCGCAAGAAATGGCAAGTCGTTTGCCGGATTGCCGACAAGACTAACGTGAGTTACTTTTGTGTCGGTCATTTTTTTCACTTTCTTTTTTGCCACTACTTCCTCCAATGTTTTTGTGTTATTCATTTGTTTGAGTGATGTCTTTTGTTGGGTCAAGGTTTGTCATATCGTCCGGATTAATTTCCAGACTTTCGTTGTATGAGTGTGCCTTGACTTCGTCGTATTCTTCACCTTCCAAAGCCGGTTTATTTAGGTCTTTGCGGGCTTCATTTATTGATATGACCCCTTCACCGAGATATGTCTTGTGAATGATTGCGAGGTCTTTTTCGTTGACGAGCGAAATTGTCTTGTATGTGAATATTTTTCCGCCTGAATAGTTGAATTCGTCTGCCAGAATCCAGTTCAGAACATCTTCCATCGCAACTTTGCTCGGCTCAATCACGCACTCCATTAGTATTTTGAGAGCACCGATTGCTTCGTTGCCGCTTCCGAGACTGCCTGCACTACTGATTCCGAGTATCTTTGGAGGAACTCCGTGTATTTGGGCGATTTCGTCCCTGTTGTCCAGTTTTGTGTTGCGGAAATTCTCGTCGATAACCTTGCTCATTTCTTTGACTTCTACCCTTGCCTGCGGGTTTCCGAGCGTCATTGTGACAAGTCGGTGGGCGTTTGCAACTCCTTTCGTGTTGCGAAGGGCGGTCTCGATTTGATTCTTTTGTTCCGGAGTCAACGTTGTGCCGGTAATAATAATGAAGTAGTCCGGTCGTGCGTTGTTCTCGAAGAAATTCAGCATATATGTTGCGATGGTGTCGTTTCCAATTATACTCTTTATTGCCGTCACGTAGTCCGGTACTCCGTAGAATCTGCTACTCGGATTGTATTCTTCCCATACAAACAAATAGCTCCCGTTTCCGTGGTTGGGCACATACTTTTTAAATATCTTATCTTGCGTGCTACCTTTCGCTCTCTGAATGTATCTTGCCACCCGTGTGCTGTTTCCCTCTTGCACGACATATACTTCGTTCGCAGGAACGTGATAGAATGCCACCTTCTTACCTATTTTGACGATTTCGAGAGCGAATCTGCCGAATATCTCCTTGTCTATCTTTAACTTGTGGCTGAGTTGTGTCCAAGTTTCTCCGATATTATTGTTTGGTCGCACGAGGCTGTTTCGAATCTCTTCGGGCACGCCATTTTCGATTTCATAGCCCAGCCCCGTTGTTAGATTTGCTTTCAGATTGATACAGAACTTGTGTGTGCTATTGTAATCGTACAATGTTGTAAGGTTTTCAAAACTGTATGGGGGTAACAGGAAGTTGATTCCGCCATTATTTGTGGCTATTGCATTACTCTGTGGCAGGTATGCCTTTCTGACATCTTCACCGCTGAAGGGAGTGACCGAACCCGCTTCTTGATTGACAGCAAAATAGTATTCTGTGTTCTCGCTCAACTGTGCCTCCTGTTTTTTGTCATTTCGACTCCCTATATTTTTTGACAATAATAGCAAATTTGCAACTAAATGTCAAGTGTTTTTTTTAAAATATTGAAAAACCACCTCTCTCTGCGAAGTTCATCGCCAAACTGGTCGTAGCATCGGCAGCGTCGTCGTGGGCATTTCTACGCTCTTTCTGATACCCGCAGAGTGCGTTTAAATATTTGAAGTATTGTGAGCCAATTGCAATGTCTTCGTCGCACAAAAAATGACACTTTGACATCACGAGCGAACTGCCCACAAGTATTTTTGTTTCCTTGTTGCTGGCACTGTGTTGGTCTGAAATTCCGCATTCATAGTGTCCGATGTCGGCAAGGCTCTGTTGCACTAACTGTGCGTACCACCGCCCACCGTTATTTGATTCAAACGTCATTTGCTGTATTCCGTTTCCTACAATATTGTTCGCTACGAGTCCAACTGTTATTTCGCTTGGTTCGGCACTGAACACAACATCAAATATATATAAGTCCCCGGTTGCTTTACAAAAGTATGCTACCGGAGCACACAGGTCGTCCGTTCCTTTGTCTGCAACATCGCACCAACCTACCGTGTCGAACAGTTCTCGGTTGCCAAAGTCCAAGTCGCCGAGCGAAAACCTT
>JAVEPM010000152.1:0-4910 GCA_034008115.1 Methanolobus sp. | reverse complement strand
AGGAAAAGCTTGTTTTGGTTGCATTCTTATTGAACAAGCAGAACATATTTTCCAGAGCATATAATCAAAATCATTACCAAGCAAAATGATGAACTTTTATTGTCGACCTGCGGAATGTGAGATACATCCCAAGTTTGACAGTTTCACTCTTCAATGAAAAAAATCTTCGTTTTTGACTTAAAATCTATTTGACAGTATCAACAAATATAACTTAATATTTTGATTTAAAGATATTGAAATGAAGAGATTTGTTCTTCTCTTCATGCAATTGAATATCCAAAGTCTATGGATAGGGTTCCGCTGTTATTATTAATGTCCATGCTAACTTCTGCAGTGGGTTGTACTTCGAAGTTATATGTGCCAGTGACATTATTTTCCAAGGTTGCTTTGTATATGTAATTCACATCATTTCTTTCAATTTTTTGGGACATTATATAGTCACTGGGATATATATTGTATATATCACTAAATATTAATGTTCCTGATGAATCAAATATTTCTATTTTAATGTTATGTGAGTACTTATCATTATTAAAAATTGTGAATCGTAGTGGCTCATCTTCTTTTTCAATGGATTCAAGGATTGTATATCCAATATCGGATTCTTTGTAGGTTACATATACTGTTCTTTTGGTATTGTTATCTATTATCCATCCTGTTTGTTCGATTACATAGCGTTCATTATTTGAATCAATGGTTCCTCGAACAGTTTGATTATCCATTGTAAAACGGACTTTGCTTTCTGGTTGGTTCTTGACTATTCCATTGTATTGATATATTGGCTCCCTTTCTCTTTCAACATCGAATCCGTCTTCATTTTGGAATGATTCGTTCATTCCTTCGTTAACCCAGATACTGGGTTCCATTTCTAAAACGAAATTTGTACCTGCAAGATTGAGTTCCATTGATCCTGTATCTGCAGTTTGTTTAAATTCTGCAGCATTTATTATAATCAATTCATATTTGGTTATTATTGATGGGATTTCAATACTGCTTTCTTCGAATGATGCCGGGTCAATGCTTTGTATATATCCTTCAGGATGTTCATATTTGATGTAATCTAAGGAGGAGATATACATTAATATAACAGCCAAGACTGTGATAATTATGATTGGTACAATTAGTTTAGTCTTTGTCATTGTTCCTCTTTTCAATCTCACATAAATTATTTTATAAACATATTAGAAAATTCTTGGTATGCTTTTTTTTTGTATAAATACATATTGTACTATAAAATTAGCAAATAACACAATTGTGTTATTTGCTAATTTTACTTGAACCCTGACACAGTAGACTTATGGGAAGCAATCACACCTGCATTATTGTGTGAGGTGTCTCCGTGGCCAGAAGAGTCTGTTGTTGAGAATTCCATCCTTGTACAACCCAAGAATGTGTCATACATTACTGTTGTGTATGTAAGTAACCCAACTGCCCATGTTGTAGCCTGAGTATGTACTGCTCCGAAATTATGACCCATTTCATGAGCTGACAAAGTGCATCATTATAATGAATAGTAATCCATTTTTTTTAGCATTTATCTCACCCTTTTAAGTTTACGGGTAAAAATATGAAAAGAACATATATAGCAGTTATGGCCTTATCGTCCAACTAAAACATAACTAAATATTTTTGGATAAATGGTTAATTAGATAATAGGGCCATAGAGCCTTAATAGAAATAATAGTATTTAGGCTTGAAAAGATCTTTCAGGATATTTTTATCTCATGAGTTTGCACAATAGGAGCTTATTAAAGTGGCTCCCTATATCTCTGAAAGTATCTTTTCATCTTACAATAAAGAATTGAAGTGTCATCAACGGCCTCGATGAGGATGCAATCCAGAAAGCAATGAAGGCAGGTATCGCAGTTCCTGCTGTCTCAAAGATCACCGCAGGAAACTACGGCGGAATGCTTGGTAAGTACCAGTTCCAGCTGAAAGACCTTTGCTAAAAAAGTTCTTTCATTTTTCTTCTTTTTTATTTTTTATTAATTGTATTCTGATTCTATTAAAGCAAAAGAATTACCAGGCCCTCAAGATGGATGGGTAACATGAAGAAGGAAAGCTCTTCACTGGAACTGGAACATATCTGGAGGATTGAGAGGAACTAACCCCGGCTAACCCGGAGTTTTCCTACTTCACCCTATCGTATATCCAAATTTTATATTGGCTTCTCCGTTTTCTGATTCATTATATATAGTTATACTGGCTGCTGCATCGGCGTCAACTGTAAAATTATATGTCTCACTCATGTTGTTTTCTAATGTGGCTTTGTACATATACATGTCACCATCATCGATTATTGAAGGAGAACGAAGATATTGTTCAGGATTTAGTGCATATTTCTTGATGAAAATAGACACTCCTGATGAATCAAAGATTTCGACAACAACTTCATGTGGATATACATCCTGATTCTTCACAGTGAAAAATAGAGGTTCGTGTTCTTCAGCGTTAATATTATCTCCTCTTATGATTTTAATATCAGATTCCTTGTAGGCAATGTATACAGTCATCTTCGTTTTGTTATCCATAACCCAACCGACCTGTTCGATCACATATCGTTCGTTTTTTATTGCTATCCAGCCAAGTACTGTTTGGTTGTCCAGGGTAAAACTGGCCTCACTTTCATGTTTGTTCTCTACTTTACCATTGTACTGGTATATTGGCTCAATCTCTCTTTCAATTGTAATACCATTTTCATTATCAAAGGATTCATTTATACCTTCATTGACCCAAATACCGGGTTCCATATCCAGAATGAATCTCTTGCCTACTAAATTCATATCCATTTTTCCGGTGTCTGCATTCTGTTTAAATTTGTCGGAATTGATCTTTATCAATTCATATTTTTTTATTGTAGATGGGATATCTACCTCATATTCTTTGTACGAAGCAGGATCTATGCTTTGTACGTATCCTTCAGGATGTTCATACTTTAAACTTCCAGAATGTGAAGTCACTATGAATACAAGGACTAGACCTACAACAACTAAAATTGTGAATAATATTGTCCATTTATATTTAATGTTCTTCATTTCTACCTCATCTTAATATTATAACTCACATTCCGCAGGTCGACAATAAAAGTTCATCATTTTGCTTGGTAATGATTTTGATTATATGCTCTGGAAAATATGTTCTGCTTGTTCAATAAGAATGCAACCAAAACAAGCTTTTCCTGAATATATAAAAATAAGATTGATATTAATTATGTTTGAAAAACGCTATCATGCAAAATTGTTCAAAATGGAATTATACCTGCGGAATGTGAGTTATAATAAAAATCTACTGGAACAATAATTAATTATAATTATTTCTATTTATTTCGTATGTATATCTTTTTGGTTAATGTAAATGAAAAAATAGCATTGAGCATGTATTTCTTTTTAATATCAAAAAATAAAAAGTAATACATGTGTATTACTTGAATTTACTGGTATGAAGCAATTGTCGTTTTTGTAGATGCGATTGTAGCAGCGTTATCGTTTGAGCTATCTCCATGACCAGATGAATCACTTGTCGAAAACTCTAATTGTGAAGTAAGCTTAAATGGACTCCACATTGTTGTATAGTAAATACTCTAGGAATAAGCATCACCATGTGTTGCACCGAAATTATGGCCAAGTTCATGAGCAGTTAAAATGCATCTTTGAGAAAATGTTGCTTGATAGGTACTTATTCCACCTGATCTCATTTGTCCAATTACATAAGCATAATCTGAATCACCATTGTTGTATCCTGTTGAACGTCCGATGTAATCTCCATCAAAGTTTTTTCCGCTGTATAAGAAGGCAAGATCTGAGTTTGCACTATCTCTTTGAGAGCTAGCTTCATTTTGGAATTCATCAAGGAGATCAATTCTGTCGGTGCTTGTCAATGAATTCATATAGTAATATCCATCAAGTACTAAATTTACTCCAATATACGACTCACTGAATGCTGTCTTTGTTTGTGAAAACATATTGTAGATTTCAGTTCCTGGGCTGCTATATTTGTTCTTGAATTCAGTATCATATGCCGCTAATACATACACACTCGTTGTTGATCGAGTACTTACTGATTCGTCTGTAATTTCAGGAACAAGTTCTATTCCGATGGCATCTGCCTCTACGTCGTCTCCAGAAGGTTCAGGTCCTGAGTATACTACATCTGAATCCTTATAAACAACATATGTCGTTTCCTTTGCATTCTTGTCAGCTATCCAGCCACATTGTTCGATCACATACTGGATACCATCTATTTCAATCCAGCCGAGAACAACTTCATTGTCAAGAGTGAAACATACTGTGCTTTCCGGATACCCTACTACGTAACCTGTGTACTGGTAGATAGGATTCATTTTCATTTCTTTGACATTTCCATCTTCATCATCGTAGTACGCTTTAATGTCCTTGTTTACCCACACAGCAGGTTCGAGATCTACGTTGAACTTCTCTCCTGCCAATACGATATTGATGCTTCCTTTGTCTGCATTCTTCTTGAATGTCTTTGCATCAATCGTTACTGAATCATATTTTTTGATTGCATCTGATATTTCGATGTTCTTTTCTTGAGATGTTGCAACGTTGATTTCCTGGAAACATTCGTCCATTGAAATATATTCTGTCTTATTCGATTCTGCACTCACAAACGGTATGAATGCTACGCTTACTAGTAGCATCGCCATTAACAGTGAAGCAATTGTTGTTCTATTTTGATTCATTTCTTCACCTCATTTCTAATTACTCCAGAGGCAAGATACGTAAGTTTTAAAAATCATCAAAGCCAATGTTATCTCGCCTCCGGGCATTCTGGAGTTCAAGCAGACTCTGAAAATTCAGTTTGAACTCCATTACACATTATCACAATGTAACGTAAGACAATTATACTTGACTTTATTAACGTTTTATGGCCCTATCGTCCAACTGAAA
>JAVEPM010000037.1:0-31926 GCA_034008115.1 Methanolobus sp. | reverse complement strand
GCCACAACTCACAAGAAGCTTTATAAATCATAGAATTAATCAAAAAAATTAAGTGCGAGAGGTGCGATTCGAACGCACGAACTCCTACAAGACTGGACTCTGAATCCTGCATACAATATGATACTGGATTTAGACATATTTTTATATAAAGTCCTTGTATTACTGTTATGAAAAATCCTCCAGAGTTTACAGGGAAGAACAAAGAGATTATTGACGACTATATCCGTTATGCTGTGCTAGCTGGGAAGAAAGAGAAGTCAATTCTTGGGGAACAATGGAGATTAAAGGCATTTATTGAGTTCATAAAAAATAAATCCCTTAACACAGTCGAGAAAAAAGATATAGAGAATTTTATTATTCACCGCAAAATAACATGCAGTGAAACAACCGTGCATAATAATTTTTTGACCCTAAGAACTTTCTTTCAATGGCTAAAACCCGATAATGACTTTTTTACAGGAATCAAAAGCAAGCAACCCAAAAATAACCTGCCTGTAGATGAAGTTCTTTTTCCTGGAGATGTCCTTACCCTGCGGGATGCTGCGAACAATCAGAGAGATAGGGCTTTAGTTATGGTACTCTGGGACTCCGCAACAAGAAAAGGTGAACTATTGAACATAAACATAGGACATATCCAGCCTGACAAATATGGAGCTACAGTTATTGTTGACGGAAAGACTGGGAAAAGAAGAATAAGGCTTATTGATAGCGTCCCAGACCTGCAGCTTTATCTGAATATTCATCCCCTCAGGGATGATCCTAGCGCTCCACTGTTCATCACAGATAGGAAATATAATGGAAATTACCGGAGGCTCAATGAACAGACAGTAAACAATATGCTAAATAGCCTCGCAGATAAGGCCGGAATAAAAAAGAATGTTTATCCTCATGCTTTTCGACATGGTCGGTTAACAGATCTTGCTAAAAGAGGATTTAATGAGATGGAGTTAAGGATATTTGCAGGGTGGACTAAAGAGAGCAACATGCCTGCAACCTACTTGCATCTTTCAGGTGCAGATATTGAGAAGAAGTTACTTGCGAAGAATGGAATTATTGAAGATGACAGTAAAGAAAGAGAAGAAGAACTGAAGCCTGCTGATTGTCCTAGATGCAAGACCAAGAACCCGGTTGGAGCTAAGTACTGTATGACCTGCTCACTTGTATTAGATCAGGCTACAGCCATTGAGATGGAAAAGGGATCAAATGATCTTGATAGAAACCTTGGAGCAGTCATGGCAAATACTGAGCTAAAGGAAAAACTTAAACAGGAGATAATAGCAGAAATGCTGAAAAAAATTTCCTGAATTAAATTTCTTTTATTTCTACTTTTTTATGTCTTCTAGAACGGTAATCTAGAATCTTATTCATCCGTTATTCTCTCCTGAAGAAGACTGACTTCATCTTCAAAAATTGTAATGCACGTTTTTTAAAAAAGCTCGATTTTCCTTATAGAGTTCTTTTTATATAATGAACATAATGTATCTTTTAATGTATACAACTTATGTATTTATACAAATAAATGTTACACGGTATTTGCATGGCTAAAAACGGCAAAACAACTGATAAGATTCAGTTTACGGTTTATTTCAATGAAGACCTCTTCAGGAAGCTTGAAGATGAACGCGGAAGAATAAAAAGAAGTACATTTCTTGAAATGGTCTACTCAGAAATAAAGGGGGCAGAAGCTTGAACACAGACACTGCAGTAGCCCCTATTGATCCGGAAATTCTTTCCCGAATGCCCGAAAGTTTCCAACTTTTTTATCAGATTCAACAGGAGGCAGCGGAAGAGGTTCGCCAAATTCTGGAGAATGTGAAAACAGGCAAAACAACGATTGAAGAAGAAAAACTCAAAAGGGGGATTAAATAAAACTCTTTGAAGTACAACCATAATAGAAAAGTGTAGTAAACAGACAAGCTTCAGAGTCTGGACAACTTTGAGAAGCCTGCCTGCAAGTGCCATGCTCTTTATTTGTAAGCACCATTAAAAATTTGAAGTTGTCATATCCATAAGCACAACTTCATGTATAAATAGTGCTTCTTAGTATAAAAAGTTTTTTTGGTCTACTGCATGCGTTTGTCTGGTTTCTCTTTTTCAAAACCATGATTTCAGAAAAGGTGATTGAAAAATGGATAACTTCCCAGTAATAATGACAGCGGCACAGATGTTCAACAACCCTACTGACAGAATTAACTTTATGATTAGTGCAAACAGCGAGTTACCGGAAGATAAGAGATACTCTGACGAAGAGATTGAAATGTATTCAGAAGCAATATCAGAAGCACTTGAAGTGTGTGACCCTGACTTCAACGAAGATGCGGTAACTGAACTTATGCACAGAACTGAAGTACCTGCTACAAAGAATGACAGGCTTGTAGTTGCAGTTAAGTTTGCTAAGGATCACCTTTCTAGGTTTGATATAGAAGAGGTAAGGCTGTTTGTAAACGTAGATATGAGAGCTTATTTCTCACTTACAAAAGAAGACCGCTCAACTATAATTGCAAAGATAGAAAACGAGAAGAGAAAAGCAGGAAGCGCAAAAACACCCAGCAAAAAGAGTAGAGACAGTGATTCCGAAAACGGTGGAAGCAAAACAGCTATACTGTGCAACGATCTTGCTGACTCATATCTTGAATCATATCCTACAGTTACTCTTGAAGACGGAGTGACCAGAACATACCACAATGGAGTATATCAGGAGTGCAGAAACAAGTACATCATCAACAATAGGATGATGGACATTGCGGAAGATATGGGAATAGTCCTGACCCCTAAGCAAATACAGGATGCTCTTGAGATAGTGAGAAACAAAACACCATTCACTGAGTCAAAAACGCCAATTAATCTTATTCCTGTAGGAAATGGAGTACTTGACATAAATACTATGGAGCTTAGTGATTACTCCCCAGAGACTGTACTGCTTACTAAATTCCCGATAGACTACAATCCAAGTGCCGCAACACCTTCAAAATTTATGGAAATGCTAAATACAACATTTGATGGAAGCGAAGAGCAAATAAAGCTTGTTCAGGAAATGTTTGGATACTGCTTCCTTAGAAGCTACTTCTTAGAGGTAATCTTCTTCCTGATAGGAAATGGTAGGAATGGTAAGACAACACTCCTTAACATTCTTGGTGCTCTTCTTGGAGGAGAGGAGTCTGGACACATTTCAAATCTGTCATTCAAAGACCTGTCAGAACCTAAGAACGAGAACATGTTGTGTGACCTTTACGGAAGGTATGCCAACATCTGCGGTGACACTGGAAAGCACAAGATTAAGGAGACAGACTACATTAAGAAAGTAACAGGTAACGACTTTGTTAGAGCCAGAAAACTGTACAAGGACAGCTTTAACTTCAAGAGTTTTGCCAAAGTAATACTGGCCTTTAACCAGCTTCCAGAAGTTGATGACTTCTCTGACGGATTCAAGAGAAGGATCAGGATCATAGAATTCAACCATAAGTTCGAAGATGGTGCTGGTGCTAACAAGAACATTGAAGCTGAGATTACAGGTGATGAAGAAGAGATGGAAGGCATATTCCTGTGGGCAATGGAAGGTCTAAAGAGAATCCTTGAAAATAACAGCTTCTCAGACAAGAGATCAATAGTAAGCAGAGGCATGGAATACGCAAGGAAAAGCAATCCAATGCACTACTTCGTTAGAGAGTGTATTGTTGAAAGCCCTGGACACTTCGTTAATAAGGCAGATCTTATAGAAAAGTATGTAGAGTATGCTGAGTACAACAAAATGCCACAGCTAACCCCTCAAGCATTCAAGAAAGGTCTAATAGCTGAATGCACTGACATAAGCATAAACACATTCGAGAAGAGAGATCAGACAAAGACAGGTAGACCTTTTGGGTTCATGCACATTGATATTGACCTAGAATCATGGAAGAAGCACACAGGTAAGGCTGATAACGCCTCTCCTGTTGAACCTAAAGAAGACTCTAAACAAACACAGTTCAAGGAATTGGAAATACAGATCGCAACAACTGATGAAGAGATTAGAAAGGTTGCGGAAGACATGGCAAGTACAGCTTCTGCTTGATTTCAGCGCAACACCTGCCACAGAAATGTGGCTTACTTTCCAATTTTTTGAATAAATAAACTTTTTTTAACATTTAAACTGTTTACTTCTTTACTGTTTTTATGATGTTTTCACTGGTACTGTTTGCCTGTTTTTGACCATTTTTGTAGGTTTGAGTCTTGCCTGATTTTTATGGTTTTGAGCCTGAAAAATGACTCCAAAAACAGTGACGGTACCACAAAACCACAAAAAACCTCAAAAAACACTAAAAAAACTTATTTTTTTTTATAGCATATTTCACATATATTTTCTATGTTTCTATTACTAATATTATTTATACTGTTATATAGTATATAATTTTCCAAATTTATGTATTATTCTTTTTCTATTTTTCTTTGGTTTTTATGGTTTTTATGGTACTGTTACTGTTTTCTATATTATCTTTTATGGTTTTTATTATTATTTCTTTGGTTAAAGAAAATATTAATGGTATAGATAGTGATTATGAGTTATGAAATACAGAAGATTGGCTACAACATTCACTGCTTTAGGAGTTGCGGGAATAAAACACTAAAACAAGACATAATCATACAGTAACCAGACAAATACTGTCTATATGATAGCTATCAAACTTGTAGGGCTTAGACACCCGTTCCCTTCGGTCACTCAGCTCGCCACTCCTGCTGTAGGTGTTGCGCTACGAAGAAGATAGGGCTCCGGACAATAATGGCTGACACTCCTGGAACAAGCTGTCTGCTGTAGGTGTTGCGTAAGTTCCGCAAGATTGTCCCAGGAAAGCTCAGAATGAACACTTATCTAGCTGTCGAAATGTCAGGTAAGTTGTTACAGATGTTGCGGAATTTCTGTTGCAACTCAGGTACAGGTTCCTTTTCCGGAAACGAAGTTGAGTCGGAAAGCTCACCTGTTACTTCCAGGTCAGCATTACCTTTCTGCTACAGGTGTGGCGTTAGATCCCTGGGGGTGCGGGGGAGAATAACCAACATCTTTAGGGTGTGACTTAATTAAAAGCTCTGTATTGAGTTTAAATCGTTCGGTTGGGTGATGACTTTAGAAATTAAAGAAATCTTCTTGTAGGGCGTTAGAATAATCCACATGTCATTTCGTAGGGATTCTTTCAGGAACTTATGTTCTGTGCAGAAGTTTCTAAGTATCTTATGGAGTAATTGTCAGGCCCTGTCAGATGCAGGTAAAGTTCTGTAATGGGCAGTCTATACTGAGTGAAAAATGCAGGAAACGTTCCGCAGATGTTGTAATTGCAGTGTTTTGTGCCAAAAACGTGCCTTATCAGTGTCAGGAGGTGCGTTACACATCTGATTCTGATGCATGAAACTTCATTCAAGATAAGGGAAGCATTGTGTTTTCATCAGTAGTTGCTGTAATTTCGTCAGGAGTTATGGTTGTTTTCGTCAGTAATTATGACTGTTCTCACGCGTCGCCTGTTGTGTATGTGGCGCTGCTAAGATAGGGCTCTGGAAGAGATTAGATCGAATCTTAAAAAGAAGGGTTTTCTTTCCTTAGGTGTGGCGGGAATAGATGCACAAAAATACTCTTATTTTTATATTTATATTATTTTAAATGGGTTTTAAATCATATATTTTTCTATGAGTATAACTGCCAGTATGTGTGTGAACTCCTTGTGGCGAGCCTGAGATTAAGCTGAAACAAGGCTCCTGAGTTTAGGTTTAATTCAGGAGCATAAAGTCTGGCAGAATTCTCTATTCGACCCCAAAAAAACCAAATAATCGAAAAACGAAAAAATGCAAACAGGTAACAAGTAACATCAAAACTCAAGTTTATTTTTTATATCTTGATCTATAATAATAAGTTAATTATGGCTCGAAAAACTAAACTTTCACCAAAAATGATAGACCTTACGAAAGAAAACATAAAGCTCGGAATGTCCTACAGTTCTGCTGCAGCAGCTATAGGAATTACTTATGAGACTTGGAATAATTGGGTAAAACTCGGAAGAGAAGGAAGAAGTCCTTATGCTTCTTTCTATGCAGCAGTACAGGAATCAGAAGCAGACTTAATGCGGGATTGCCTGACTCAGTTAAGAAAAGCCGCTTCTATGGGTAATCTTGAATCTATCAAGTTTTTACTTGAAAGAAGATTTCCGCAGGACTGGAGCAAAAAAGACAACATAAACATTCAGGCCCGTTCTGAAAATGTGAACGTCAACATAAATCCGAAGCTGAAGCAGGAAGAAACCGAGAGGATCAGGCAGGAAATTCTTGCAAAACTTGCGAGACCTATACAAGATGCAGGGAATCCCATGCTTAACTTCGCTAATGGCAGGGAAGATTGAGAGCATACAATCTTCTAAAATTGCATTTTTTATGGGCAACTGTTTAAAAAACCTTTTATTGTTTGAAAATTTCAGCCAGATTTCGCAGCAAAGAAATGTCAGAAATACCAGGTTCGGTTTTGAGTTGGCTCATTACTCTGTATCCTGCACCCGTGAAGCTACAGAAAGAGCAGGATAGAGGAGATTTGTCTATTTTGTATATCTTATCTCCTACCTATAAAGATCAATACAGAATCGCTTAATAGGTCACATTTTGAACATGGAGAGGACAGCACACCATCCTATGGCCTCTTTTACAAATCCGAAATGTACTCTGTCCTCAAGCACATGAATCGAGAACTGACTCGTTGGAGCATAGCGTAAATACAGAAACTTGCAAGACACCAGCGATGAATAAGCGATTGACTTGGCAAAATTGTCAGAAGGGAACCCACATTTTTTGTCCACTGGCAAAAGGGGATTTTTCCTGAGGCTGGATAATGGGAGCCACATGATCTGAGAGGTTCACGTCCGGTTTTGAGAGGGCCTAAGTGTGAAATTCCCCTGGTCTATACTCCCTTAGCAAGTTATTTTATTCAATTCCAATTAATAATCTTAAATATGCTCTTATACAAAGATATATTACTATGTATATTTTTGTCCAAAAACACATACAATTGACATTATCATTAACCATTATCTTTTAATACTAAAGGTGTAATTTAATCATGTAACTCTAAAATATTACAGAGGAAATTTGTATGATGAAAAATACCGAGGAAATTTGTATGAATGAAACTACAGATACATACTACGATCCTGCATACCGTAGCGCACTTATAGACGATATGATTGCAACTATGGAATACCTTAGAACTCCTAGTATTAAGAGTATTAAAGCATGGGAGAAGTTCGAAGGCCAATTCGAGCGCCTCTGGGCTGCTTATTCAAGCGACGATTTTAATACTGTAGAGTATACCGACGAAGAGTATGAAAATACAGAGTTAGCCTGACTAATCAGGCTTCCTTTTTATCTACATTGGTGGGTTATGAATATGAAAGGTGGAAAATCACGATTTCAACAGAAATTTACAGAAGAAATGTTTCTTAATGCTCTCACAAATGATACTCTCAAATCAACGGCTGTAGTTATGGATAACGTAGGGTGCAGCAGATCTACAGCAAAAAACATGCTTGATAAACTCGTATTTGCCGAGAAGGTTAGACGGGTTGAAATCGAAGGTAACGGCTACGGATGGCAGAAAGTATAAACGAAGGCTATAATGTCAGAGTTTTTATTCTGAAAATCCAGGAATAATTAAGCAACATTTGAAAAATTTGTTGATCATTTCACAGATGGCGTTACAAACACAGCTGTTTGCTCAAATCATTTGAAGTATATGTCAGAAACTGATGTCGATTTATTGCGTACTCATCCTTGGATACTCTTATGATTGGCATGATTTATACAATAGACAAGTGGAAGACTAAATCTGCGTGTGCGGACTACAGAGGCAGGGATATGACTCGAACACACGAGCTCCTACTACGAGTATATGCTTACCTATGCCCTTACCCTGATTTTTCTTTCCTAACTATATTGCTAAGTTTTAAGCTCTGAAAAGTTGAATCTATCTACAATTAACTCTGTTGCTTTTTTAATCTACCTTTTTTAAGATCCCCGTGTGTTCTTTAGAGTCATATGGTCGGGTCGTAGTTGAGAATAGAGCCACGATCCACGGAGAAGCCACATGAGAAGAGAACGTTATATGGTTGAAGAGGGAAACTGCTTGGAGGTCTAGTCTTTAGATGTGCTCATACTGGCATTGAAAGGCCAGGGGAAGAACTCCGAATAATTGAAAGCTCGGATTAGTATAAAGCCGATGTAAGCAGGATATTAGGATACTTTGATATTTTCGAGGATAGGTACTTCCTATTGTGGATTATCATGGTACGGCATTATCAGTATATAGATGCTGTCGACCTCTAAAGAGTGGGAACGGGAAATAAGATCGTGCAGATCAGGTACCTTAGGAAACTCAAAGAATTCATTAAACTGATAGCAGATAAAGATCAGCTTTCAAAACGACTGCACAAACTGGGAAATAAGATAGCTCAAACAACTGTCTAAATTTCCATAAATTTTCTACAAAAATTTTGATGAGAGTTTATGGGCAATTTTTTTTTAAAAGTACCGAATCGGGTTTGACTTCGGAGCCATTTCCCTGCACCCTCCGAACTCAAGAGAACACAAGAGAAGATTTGACCTTTCTATATTCTCTCATTTCTTGCCTATATAAATCAAGACCGAACTAATAGGGCAGCGCTGTTTCACATTACACTTTATTGAATATAAATAAGAGTTTTCAAAAAGAAGAAGGAAGAAAAGGAAAATATGTCTAAAAGTTACAGGTATTTATCTATGTCTGGATCTGCCAAATTTGATAATTTATTAACCACCTCTAAAAATCTAGGAATAGCATCCTCAAATTCATCATTAGTACAGTTGCACTCTTCAATGACGGATATCCTCATTTTTTCAAATTTTTCAGACAGGAATCGTGTAGAGTCTTCATCATATTTACTAGCAGCTTCCCAAGCATCTTTGTTTTGTTCCAATTCCTCATGTACGTGAAACATTATATCTTCTGCAATTCCGCATTCTCGAGAGCAAAAGTTCATATTTATTACAATATCATCACGTTGCTTTACGACCTCGCCAGCATCATTTAACTCAGCTTCATGATGTATTCTGGACGATGATATACATTCATCTGTTATTTCTTTACTGCAAAAGAAACATTTCATTCTCAAACACCTTTTTTTAGCACTCAGAGTATGTAATATATATTAACATATATTAATATCGAATAAGAGCCTATCCAAAAAAATCAGTAATGCATGTTGAAAGGTCACAGTAAGTCTAATACCAGCGTATCATTCCTGTTCTTCATATTGTACATTATAGAAGTTATAGTAGGTAGCCACTTTCTGATAGGCTCTTGTCAACTTGATAGATATCCAGATCCCCTAATCTCACAGAAGAAAATAGAGCTTATTATTAGCCGGCATGCAGGTTTTCCAGGACATGGTGGGACTAATTTCACATTGCCCTAATTAAATGCTCCTTATAAAGGCTTAAAATGAGGAGTAAGTTCACAGATGAAATCAAGAGACTAGATCAAAAGAGAAAATGGAGAGGCAGTGAAAAAATTAGTTTTCTTCAGGGGTGTGTACAATTACTGTGAGTTCTTGACCCTCTAATTCCTTGCCCACAGAAGACAGGCGCCCATTATTCCCAAAAACGCCAGTAAATACACGGTCATCAGGCGTAACCATAAGGTTATTTCGCTCTTTATGTCCAACTATAATAGTTACTTCTTTGTTTGCGTATGCTGTTTTTTTAGGCACAGGGTATCCCTTAGAATCCACTTTGAAATATTCTACTTCATCATTTCTATTAGGGATCAGCACTATATTACACATTATTTTCATGGGCACAGTATTAGATGGCCTATTAGATTCTCCAGTCATATTCTTTATATAGTAGACTTAAACTTTATAAACTTTATGACTCCCGAGGGGGATTAATCAACTTCTTTTCTCTCTATCGCAAGTACGTTCTCTTCCCAACGAACAGAGAAAGGGGATCATTTAGATCACTCCATGTCTTACGAGAATCTGTCTTCCTATCTGCCATTGTTGTGCTATCCTGCAAGCTTCCTCATTTGTCAGGTTGAAGGACTCAAGAATTAAGTAAGCCTCGGATATTGTTGTTGCTCTTTCGAGTGCTTTCTGAATTTTCTGCCATTTTGTTGCTCTTCCTTTTCTCTGAATCATCCTATTACTCCTTTTATCTTATCTGGTCTTTCTTATTCAATACTAAAATTGGGCTTAAAGTATATATAGTTTATGACTATGAAACTGATCTAATTCACTATAACCCTATATTTGAAATGCTTCATTTGTCTCATATTTATATTTTAGATCTATGCTCTATTTAAGGGAATAAACTATATATACTTTAAGCCCAATTACTTTATTGTAGTAACATACAAGGAGCGCAACAAATGAGAATTGAAGACCTTAAAATTGGGATGGCTGTCAGATACGAAAACCAGAAGTGGAAAGGCATAGTAACAGGCATTAGAGCTTCATACAATGAAGCAGTTGTAGTCTTTGAAGGAGACGGAGCAGATGAGTTTATAGAAATCGGTTATCTGAGGCCGTTCTAATCAGGCCTTTTGATTCTTTTTATGTTGTGCTCGGGAAAGGGTGAACGAATATGAGAAGAACGGTATATGAAATGATTTATGCAAGGCTTCAGCAGATGGGAATTATTGACGAATCCGGAAAAATGCAGGCTGACTATATGAAGTTTGTAAGCTCCGGTTTAATGCCTCTAAACGTGGATAAGCTCACATCTGATACAATCGCGCTGGCACACAATGGAAAGCAAAACGGGGATGTAATGGCTGACCCTGATATGGAAGTAAGAGTTTATCCTGATCTAAAAATGGCTGAAGCTCTTACATTTAGAAATGATTACATGGGGATCTATCAAGAAGTATATCCAGAGCCTGGAAAATACTATCCGAAACTCAAGAAGGAACTTAATGAGTTCCTAAACAACTGGCTTAAAAATATGATTGATCTTCAAGGATATCAATTAGCAGTAGAAAAAAGGGAATAAACCGGGATTATTCGGCAAAAATGTTTTAGGATGATTAATAATGAGAGCCTGCAAGATAAAGATCCCTTAATTTTACTCTGAAGCGTTTAGAGAGTCTGTATTCTCTATTTTTCCTACTTCTGATCATAAGGCTAATGTTAAACGAAAACTCTTTTAGCTTGGGATATTCCCTCTCACAGGACGTTATATCCTCGATCCATCCCTCTCTTATGGTCTCTCTCATTGAGATGAGAAAAGTGATGTAGTATTGAGGGTTGCAGAGAAGAGGAAGAAAAAAGATGATTATATGAGATGCGGGAAAAAGAGGTTTATAAGGCTGAAAAATGAGTTCAAGATCTTCATGCAGACCAAGAATAACTGAGCCTTAGTTGAAATAATGGGCAGGGGATTTCATGAATTGTGGGAGTTAAAGATTTAGTCTTCTGTCATCGCATGATTAATGTTTTCGTGATTAAGTTTCCAGTAACGAATATTTGCGTTTTATCACTGAAGCAGGTATATTCTAGCCTCACTGAAGTGCTGAACAATAATATCAAGAGACGATATAATCTCGATATATCAAACGAAATATTATTATACTGTAAACGCTGTTAACTATTTGGGTTAATATGAGACTTCACTGGATTGACGCCTTGAAAGGGATAGGGATTATGCTTGTCGTGTTTGCACATCACAGCTTACCGGTAGCGCTTGATACCTATATATTTTCTTTTCACATGCCACTATTCTTTTTCATTTCCGGATTTTTGTTTGACTTCGGTAAATACGCAGAATCAGCTTCAAATTTTATAAAAGGAAGATTTAGATCTCTTATCGTGCCTTACTTCTGTTTTGCATTGATTACCTGCCTGTTTTACTTTTTACTGGATACAGCATTCCAGCCAGGAGTTACAAATATTGATTTTTTCCAAAACAGTGCTCTTTACGGAATCTATTCCATCATGTATGCTCTGGGCCCCCTTGTCTCTTATAATCCGCCTCTCTGGTTCCTAAGCTGCCTTTTCATAACTGAGCTTCTCTTTTACGGATTTGCGAAGAAATATTCCGAAGAACCAAGAAAACTTGTATTCTGGCTTACTGCTGCAGGTGTGATCGGGTATCTTTATTCGGTGTATGTGCCTTTCAGAATGCCCTGGAATGTTGATGTAGCACTCTCTGCTGTGGTCTTTTACGGCGCTGGAAATCTATTTAGAAAACTTACAGAACCAGAAGAAGGATCAGGATCAAGTTTTAGTTTGAAATTTAATTCAGGATTTATAGAAAGGTTCTCCCGAGTTGAGAAATATTTCCCTGTTGTTTTTATCCTTCTAAACCTACTGTATCTCGGATACCTACTGGAATTTCCAACTGCAGATAAGGTTAATATGAACGTGCTTAAATACGGAAACTTCTTTTCATTTTACCTCCTGGCTTTCTCAGGAATATTTGCCTTTGTTTACCTTTTCAAAAAAATAGGAAGTTCAAAAATACTGGAATATTACGGGAGAAACAGCTTAACTGTGCTTGCACTTCACTTTCCTGTTAAGGATGTCCTAACAAAACTTGCAGTTATCGTTTTTGGAATAGAGCTTGAGTGTTTCTATTGCAAAACTGCTTTTGCACTAAGCTTAACAGTACTGAACCTTCTTCTATTGGTGCCTGTAATTTTCATTATAAACAATTATTTGCCTTTCATATTGGGAAAAAAGGGTTCTTATTCAAGGTTTGAAGGCATGAAATCGCATTTCAAGAAGTCTCTTGAGTGATCATGTGGATGCATTGATCCGTTTCTGAGAAATGTAGAAGATGATATTTAATGCAGAGATCTACTTTGAGGATGCAAAATGGACGAAAAAATAAGAACCAACAGATGGGGAACCCGGAAAAAAATAATAATTTTCAGTTTACTCCTTATTTTTTTAATTGCAATCATAATCTTCTTCCTGCCAGAACCTTCTGGTAAGATAGTATATGTGGCTACCAATGAGAGTGGAGATTTCGTATGTGATGGTACTGATGATCAGGTTGAAATAAATAAGGCTCTTGCTTATGTGGCAGAAAATTCTGAATATTCAACCGTTCACTTGGAAGGCAATATTACATACGTAATCTCAGACAGTATTCTTATCGGAAACAACACAATCCTCGAAGGAGATTCCACAGCCGTAATCAAACTTGAAGATAAAGCAGACTGGACAGCAGAAAAACCTCTAATTACGCAGCTGGACAGTTCCGGGAATAATGATATTGTTATAAGGGGATTTGAAATTGATGGAAATCATGACAATAATGAGGATAAAAAGAGGGGGCAAGGCTATTATAATCTGATTCACTTCCTTGAATCCGAGAACATAAAGGTGTATGACATATACATGCACGATGGGCATGGAGACGGGCTGAAAACTACGAGGTGTTCAAATATCCAGTTTTATAATAACACAGTGTACAAGCTGGGACATGATGCTCTCTATTCAGTGTATTCCTCAAATATAGAAGCCTGGAACAACAAAATAACCTGCAGGACAAACAGCGGCCTTAGAATCTGGAATTCAAATCACGTAAAATTCTACAACAACACCATCAACTCCGAAGGCGAAGGAGGCGCAGGAATCCAGGTTCAAAAAGATGGCCCATCAACCGTTATGGATGACATAGAAATCTACAATAACCTTCTATATGAGACCAATGCCGCAGGTGTTTGGATAACGGGTTATGGATCAAAGTACTCTAAAAATACTGCAAAAGACATATATATCCATAATAATAAATTTTACAAAACCGGTACTAACTTGGATACTAACTGGGCAGGGGGCATAGTGCTCAATGGTTTCCAGAACACTCTTTTAGAAAATAACCTGTTTGACGGATGTTATGGTGCAGCTATTGCCCATAGACAGGTTACTGATGAATTTGCAGCTCCTGATTCAGGCTATACAACTGTTGTAAAAAACAATATACTAATTAATACACAGTCTAGTCATGCAGCTGGAAAAGGGTATGCTATATTTAATAAGTTGAATACCACCCATTCATTTATTCTGGAAAATAACTGCCTTTCGAACAACGCTGGTGGGAACTATCTCTATGCAAATTCTACATCCGACGTTAACGTTGATAAGGGGTATGTGGAACAGGTAAATAAAGATATATCTATGAAAAAAGATTTTCCATGGCTTGAGGCATTGTATGCAGGGCCTCAGTGACCTTATTTCAGTCGAGTACTCTAAGCTTGCTACGAGGCACGCCAGCACAGCTTTTATTGCCTTGAGATAATTGCAAGCATTGCAGTTAAAGACATAGCTGTAAAAATCCAGGCTTCTGAGCCTTTTACAAACACAGAACTCAATCCTTCCAAGATATATGCAAAATGGATCTCAATTCTTTGGAAAGTATAACCCAAAGACCGTCAATCATTTCCAATAGTTCTGGCAAAATTCGGAGCACTGCATATGAGATTATAAAGAGGGCAATTCCTGAACCCGCTTTTACGATATAATTATGCGCAATTACAAAACTGTCAGCACCAAACCATTGCTCTCCATAAGCCACTATAACAAAGATAACTCTGATAAGATTAAGTAAATAAATTACGGGTATGGATACGACGAAAGCTCTAATTAGGCGATTAAAGGGAGCTCTGACCGCGCATATGAGACCAATAAAGAGAGCGATACTTTCAATAGCTGTACAGGCAAGAATTATCTCCACCGTATACCCGTTAAGCGCGATCTCATTCCAGGCTTTCAGGTACGCAGGAATATTAAGATACTGGAGAACCCAAAACACCTGTGATGTAACTTCTCCAATAATCCAGGTATTGAGAGAAGATAAATTTGCAAATGGGAAATAAACTAAAGCTCCAAGGGCACTGGCACTTGTGAGCATTGAAGTTGTATCAATAGAAGCACTCCCATTTTGCTCTGAAAATTTAGAACGCAAGACTTTTCTATTGTTTATGTAGAGGGGGCCTTCCCTGTACTCACGAAACATAATATATGCCACAAGTAAACAAAATAGAGCGACTATTATTGACAGGAACACGTTCGCATAGTCCAGAACCTTGAGATAATGGAGAGGCTGGTAACTCCAGTGGATGGAAAATACACTCCATCCTATCCCTCCTATAAGTTTACGAACTCTGAAAGTTTTAGGGATTAGGGATGAAACAATCATTAACTCGACTGCGAGCCAGAGTACATTCTCTATCATTTTTTACGCACCTTTTTGTCCGGGGTAGGAGCTAATTCTATATTTTGTTTTCATTATCTTTGAGAAATGGAAGAAATATCGAGCAAATAAAGTTTCTTGGAAGTGACATATGAAATTCTCTACATGATACTATATTTCTATAATTCTAATGAATTCAAAATCCTCATACTTTTATATTAAAGGGGTTCGAAGATATATATTTTTATAATTGGCAACATGCATAACGAAACTGATACTCGATATATAACTTCTACACATGATATTATTTACTTTTCGGATAGGTTCTTAGAGGTTGTCTTAAAATTCAAACTCTCTTATTCACAATTGTGAACTGATAATATACTATAATATTAATATTTAAACCTATTTTTTAAGGCAAAAGTACTCTAAACATACTGTGGTCTAACATTTGAGTTAGTTCAAGTGAATGAATATACTTACGAAATTCGTATGAGGATATTGATTCAAATGAATTCGATGAAAAATGTAAGAGACTGTCTTAAAATTCAAATCAGTTCTACATTTGGATAGTAGGTATTGTTGATTTCAAATTTACACTGTAAATTTATCACATTGACTTGCTCGCTTGATGTATAAAACCAAACACATTAGACATTATGGTTAAAATTTACATTTTAAGCATTTAAACGTTTAATGCTACCTTTTTTCAGTTCAAATGTTTAAGTCCAATCTCATTTGTAGAATCAAATTTAATTTTAAGACACGCTCTTAGCTCAATTATAATATCTGTTGTAAATATTTACACTTGTTTTCTAACAAGAATCTAAAATATAATGGTTTAGACTATGTTGAATGGGCCTTTTCAATTTTAAGTGTAATTCTATGCAAGAATAACTACAAATAATGGAGTCTCTCCGGGCTTCCGCTTATCAAAAGGAAAGATTGTTCTCTATCATCTTTCACTGTGAATTATTTATTCAATTCAAAAATACATTCTGTTCCAGAACAAAATCCTTCACTTTCCAATTCGAGTGTTGAATGTTCTATATGATGTTTTTCCAATTTACTTTTAATAGACTGCCTTATTTTATCTGGTTCCTGTAGATATGTGTCTTCCACAACAATATGAGCTGTTAAAATATCTGTTTCTCCTTCCAGAGACCATACATGCATATCATGAATTTTTTTCACTCCTTTTACCGATAAAACAGATTCCTTGACCTTATCAATGTCGATATGCCCTGGAACACCTTCTAGAAGGAGATTAAATATTTCCTTTGCATTTTTAGAAACTCCCCATAATATAAAAACCGTAAATCCTATTGTCATTATAGGATCAATAATATGATTGTCCCAGAACTTAATGATTATTGCTCCAATGAGCAAGACTAACCACCCCAGAATGTCTTCTAGAAGATGCCACGATAATATTTTTTCATTCTGGCTCATCCCTTTCTTCAATCTTAAAAATCCGAGTCCATTTATAATAACTCCAATGATTGCAATTAAAATCATTCCTTCGGCGTTTACGTGTTCCGGATTAATCAGACGCGGAATTGCTCTGGATAGAATAAACAATGACCCAGTTATAAGCACAACAGCAACAAATAGTGCAGAAAAAAGAGATAACCTTCTATATCCAAAAGTCATTTTACTGGTTGCAGGTTTCTTTGCTTTCTTTTCTGCGAACCAAGCTACTAATAATGCAATGCTGTCACCAAAATCATGCAATGAATCAGCCAACAGTGCTAAACTATTTGTTAAGAGTCCTCCAATCAGTTCTATAATTGTGAAAAGTATATTCAAAGATGCAGCAAATAACACATTTTTTTCCCTATCACCCATAACCAGTTCATTAATTCGTATCATTATTAAATTTTCTGTGTTTCACTAAACTGGGAACTCCAAATCTCCATAAATCTAAGATTGTCGTGATTATCTTAAAACATTTATTAGGGAATTAATGGATGTTGAAATGTATTGCATGGAACTTCTGGGTTGAGTATTCAAGATAGTTCCTCCAAATTTCTCAGAAAATATATAGCTCACAATGAAAAGTAACATCATAAACGTTTTTATTAATCTTCAAAAGGATGCCTAAAATATAATGATTTAGACAGTATTGGATATGCCCTTTCAATTTTAAGTACGATTTTTTGCAAGAATAACTCTAGAATGGAAATAATTTATTTATTCAATTAGAATGAAAAACAACTACTCAGTTCAATTGAGTAGCCTGCTGCATAAAACTTCAAATGTCTAAATTGAGTATTTATGACAGGCCATCTATGTTTTATTAGCCTCATGTATGTAAATTCTACAAAAAATATACTTGCAATATAAATTAGATTAGTTTATTATAAATATAGTGTTATCCATATGTCAAAAAACCATCACATATGTGAATTATAACTTTTAAAGGTTTTATGACCATGGCAATAAAAGCTGACAAAGTTAATTAAACCTTATATTCTGGCTGTTGATAAAGTATCCCGTAGGAGTATGAATAGAAAATTTACTCACATCTAAAAACAGTATTCTGATATTTGAAAGAAGTATACATTTTCGTTGTAAGCTTGGAGTTTTGTTATGCATAATATTGAAGGTAGCAATTAATTGGTTGTCGAGATTATTACTGAAAATCGTGAGTATAATAATTCCTATACATTCTCAAAACACGAAAGACTGATCATTTCTTCACGTTTATCAATAACCTGCTCCCTGATTTTTTCAACATTGAAAGTTCATAATTAAAAATAAGGGATAAAAATGAACGGAAAACATCTGAGATACATACATCAAAACAGGAAAAAAATAGGAATTTCCGTTGTAATTCTCTTTTTCTTGATTGCACTGGGAATATTTATTTTTCATACTATAGAGTCCAACTTTTCTACTAAACCGTCGAATAAAACTGTGTATGTAGCTGCCGATGGAAGTGGAAACTTTACCTGTGACGGGATTGATGATCAGGTGGAGATAAACCAGGCTCTTGCATATGTTGCAGAAAATCCAGAGTTTTCAACCGTTCATTTGAAAGGTAATACTACATACGTTATCTCCGATAGTATTTTAATCGGGAGTAATACAGTCCTTCAAGGAGACCGTACAGCTATAGTTAAACTTGAAGATAATGCAGACTGGCCAGTGGGCAAACCCCTGATAACACAGATGAACAGTGATGGAGTCAATAGAGTCACTGTAAAAGGATTTCAAGTTGATGGAAATCATGACAGGAATGAAGATAAAAAGAGAGGGCAAGGATACTACAATATGATCTATTTCCTTGATTCCAAGAATATAGACGTTCATGGTATGTATATGCATGACGGACATGGAGATGGGCTAAAAGTAGAGAGAAGCTCCAATATCAAATTTTACAATAACAAAGTGTATAAATTAGGACATGATGGTCTTTTTGCCATCGATAGTCAGAATGTAGAGGCCTGGAATAACAGAATAACCTGTAGAACTAATGGCGGGCTTAGAGTAATGAATTCAAATCACGTAAAATTCCATGATAATGTAATCGACTCTTTTTACCACTGGAGTGCAGGCGGCTCCGCAATTCTGATTGAAAAAACTACAGGTATCGTTAACGACGTCGAGGTATACAACAATACTATCAATAATACGTATGGGCCTGGGCTGTGGCTGATAGGTTATGGGGACTCTTATCCAAAGGGAGAGGCTAAGAATGTTCACATTTACCAAAATACCTTCTACGACACTGGTACGAATCCCAGTATTGACTGGGTAGGAGGGATCGTGACCAGTGGGTTTTACGACACTCTCATTGAAAATAATGTATTTGACGGCGTATATCATGGAGCCATTATTAACATGTATCCTTCTTCCGCAGATGTAGATCACTCAGTTGATCTTTCACCTCAAGGGACAGGGTACAAAACAATTGTCCGTAATAACATAATCGTTGATACCCAGAAGCGTACAAAGGATCCTGATGACACAGGATACGGAGTAATTAATTATCTTCCTAAAACACATACCTTTGTGCTGGAAAACAACTGTCTCTATAACAATACAGGTGGTAATTATAAAAATGCAAACTCAACTACTGACATATATGCAGATCCTCTCTTTGTAAACCAGAATAAACACGACTACCACCTGAAATCAAATTCTTCTTGCACTGCTGCCGGATATCCTTCATCAGATTCTTCAAAAGATTATGGTGAAAATGATAACCAGACAAATATAGGAAGATACGGCTAATTCTGTAGGACTTACACAATTCCCTTACGATGATGACATAGGTGGCAAATAAAAGTTCAAAGTTAACACTGTGAATAACATATCAAAATATCTTTAAAGTTAACAGCGTTAATTACTCTTATCTCTAAAATTCTTGACTGAAAAAAAGAGGTACTTTTTACGAAAAAAAGTCACTGTGCCTTTGTATTAATATTACATAAAGAATTAGAGGTGTAAATAAAGTATGCCAAAAAGTCTACAGAATAAAGTAAGATTATTCATAAAGAAGCTTTTATTGAGAAGAAAGGGTGTTGTGATCGAAAATAACTGCATATTTTCAGGAGTTAATTTCATCGGAAGAGCTAGAATAGAGCCTTACTGCAGGATAATAGGAGATCCAGAAATCATAATAGGAAATAACTTTTACATGAACGCAGGTTGCCATATTTTGGGAGAAATCACGATTGGAAACGATGTTCTGATTGGCCCTAAAACAGTAATATGGGGAAAAGACAAAGAAATTCGGAGAGGAGAACTCATCCGAGAACAGCCCGATATCAAAAGTCCCATCACAATAGGAAATGACGTATGGATTGGAGCAAGCTCAACTGTTTTAAAAGGAGTTTGTATTGGCGACGGTGCAGTTGTAGGAGCTGGCTCTGTAGTTACGAAAGACATTCCTGAAAACGCAATTGTTGTAGGGACTCCTGCAAAAATCATAAAGTTCAGAGAATATTAAGATTCTTTATTCAGCAAGATATTTCTTAAAAAACCAAATTCATATTTACATTTCAACTATCTTTTTAGGACTATTTTAATAATCAAAAGTTCCTTATCCACTCAAAAATAAGCTTCAAAGAGTCTAATTTTGATTTTTACAGTCGGCCCAAGGATAATATGGATTTCTAGTGCTTCGATTCCAAAATAATTCCCTTGCTTAGCGGGAAATTCATTGATCCATAGACCTATTCAAAAGCCTAGATTTTGAACATACTTTGGAATCTCAGTACTAGTAAGTTCTTGTAATATTATTCGATATCGTAGCCGAAATCTTCCACTTTTTCAGTAATTTCCTGCTTGCTAACTTTGTCAGGATTAAAGGTTACGATCGCTATTTTATCTGAAAGCCTTATGTCAAGCTTTTCGATGCCATTAATGCCTTCCAGGGCTTTACGTACATTCGCTGCACAGTTGTTGCAGTCCACACCTAATACCTTTAAAGTTTCCATCTTTCTTACTCCTTTTTATTCTTTAGTTCGTAGATTCAGGTTTAGTCCTCATGTTTTACTCTCAATAATCTCATTGCATTCAGAGTAACCAGAAGTGAGCTGCCCATATCTCCTATTACAGCCAGCCACAGAGTCAGCCAGCCTGGAACGACCAGCAGAAGAATTACTCCTTTGATTATCAAGGCAAATGCAATGTTTTGTTTGATGACGCCAAGCGTTTTTCTGCTCAATCTTATCGTATCGGTCAGTTTTGTAAGGTCATCGGCCATCAAGGCAATATCCGCAGTTTCAAGTGCTGTATCAGTTCCTGCAGCTCCCATTGCAATACCGACTGTGGATATTGCCATAGCAGGGGCATCATTGACGCCATCTCCCACCATAGCTACTTTACCATGCTCAGCAAGAAGGCTTTTAATCGCATTTACTTTGTCTTCAGGCAATAGGTCTGCTCGGAAATCATCGATCCCTGATTTTGTGGCTATAGCACGAGCTGTGTTTTCATTATCTCCGGTGAGCATAATGACTTTTTTAATACCGGCTTTTTTCAGCTTACTGACAGCCTGTCCGGAATTTTCCCTCAATACATCCGCCACAGCAATGAGGCCCAAGATGTGTCTATCGTCTCCGAGCATCATCACAGTTTTCCCTTCGTTCTGCAGACGGGAAATTTTATCTTCCACGTGTTTCAGATCTATGGCCTGCTCGGTAAAGAGCCTCGAATTGCCGATCTGATAAGTCTTGCCCTGAACCTTTGCTCTGGCCCCTTTACCGGGGATCGCCTCAAACGCAGATATAACAGATACCTCGGCTCCGTGTTCTTTAGCGGATTTGACAATTGCATCAGCTAAAGGGTGTTCTGACCGACTTTCAATTGCTGATGCTATTGATAAAAACTCTTTATCTGGGATGCCATCAATAGGAATGACATCGGTTACCTGTGGTTTTCCCTCTGTAAGGGTACCGGTTTTGTCAAAGGCAATTATTGACAAAGCCCCGGCTTCTTCCAGATACATACCCCCTTTAATGAGTACACCGTTTTTTGCTGCGTTACCGATTGCGGATACGATAGACACAGGTGTGGAGATTACCAGTGCGCAAGGGCATGCTACCAAAAGCATAGCCATTGCCTCGTAAAACCACTTCTCGAAGGGTTGTCCGAAAATCAATGGGGGCACCGCAGCAACTAGAACAGCCAGAACTATGACAAGAGGAGTATAATATTTCGCAAACTTATCGACAAATTGCTGAGATGGCGCCCTCTGTCCCTGAGCTTCCTCAACCATATTAATTATTCTTGATATCGTATTATCCTTTGCTAGTTTGGTAACTTTGACCTCAAGCGAACCACGTTCGTTGATCGTTCCCGCATATATCTCATCACCAGGCCGTTTCTCCACTGGGATAGACTCTCCTGTGATTGGGGCTTGATTCACAGTAGAGTAACCAGTAAAGACTTTGCCATCCATAGCAATTCTTTCACCGGGACGAACAATAATGATGTCTCCAATTATTATTTTCTCTACTGGCAACATTACTTCAGTCGTTCCTTTCCTGACCAAGGCCTCATTTGGTGTGATTTCCATTAACGTTCGAATGGAATTCCTGGTTTTATCGAGGGTATAGCCTTGAAGAGCGTTTCCGAAAGAGAAAAGAAATACAACCGCTGCGGCCTCTTCAAACTCACCAAGTGCTGATGCGCCTATTACTGCTATGCTCATCAGGAAATTCATGTCAAATTCTCGGGCATTAATTAGTATGGAAATGCCGTTCTTAGCTGGTAGATAGCCACCAAGAAAAATCCCGATAAGGAATAGTCCATTGACAATTAACTCCGGTGCTTCCAGCCTCCCAGCAATAAACCCAGAGACCAACATAAGGAAAGAAATGACTGTGGGCTTGAAATACTGATTTGATCTCCAAAAACCAGTTGGTTCATTCTTTATCTGGTGACCCTCATCCACTTTCCCTGAGTAACCCATTTTTTCAATTGTTGACAGGATTTCTGCCGTTTGTCCACTATGGGTTACCGTCATTTTAGAAGCCCCAAAATTTACTTGTGTAGTCTCAACTCCTGGAACCTTGGAAACAAGTTTTTCCAATTTAGCCGCACAGTCCGCACAATCCATTCCTATAATGCAAAAGTCAGTAGTTTGGGAAGTGTTTGAAATTTCTAGCATTTTATTGTCTTCTTCCCGCGCTTCATAACCTAACTTTTTAACTTTGTCTATTACTTGAGTAATACTGGTTTGTTTAGGATCATAATCTACATCAAGTCTTCCGGTAGGGAAAATGATTGTAGCGTTAGTAACTCCTGGTATACGTTTAACGGCTTTTTCTACTTTGGCTGCGCAATCCGCACAATCCAGGCCTGTTACAAGAAATTTAGACGATGTTATTGATTCCGTTATTTATGCCCCCTAAACTATAATTTATTCTTCGTTCTTTTCGACTTTTATTCGGTGACATGCTCCAGTCCTTGAGCAAACAGTTTCTCAATATGGTCATCAGCCAGTGAGTAATACAGAATCTTGCCTTCTCTCCGATATTTAACAAGACGTAAAGTCCTGAGGATTTTAAGCTGATGAGATACTGCCGAGTCCGAAACCCCTATGACAGCTGAAAGGTCACAAACACAAAGTTCTCTGGTCATTAAGGAAAACAAGATCTTCACTCTTGTCGGATCTCCCAGGGCTTTGAATAGTTCTGCCAAAGAAATAGCTATGTCCTCGCTGAATAGAGCCTCTTGTACTGCTTTCACCGCTTCATCATGTATACAATTGATTTCACACCTATCTAGTTCAGCCAAAGCTAACTCTCCATTATAAATAATTTTCAAACATAGTTATAGATGAACATCTGCTCATATGTACTTATGAATAAGTACTCATCTACTATTAAAGCTTTTGTTTCGATTGCAGAGGAATTATCTAGAGTACTTAATGAAGCTCTGATAAAGAGTGAAAATACTACGCAGTATGCATCAGAAAATTAGCCAATTAAAATTTCAAAAATAACATAATAAAAAATTAAGGAAGAAATTGGTCTGAAATACAACAAAAAAGTAGTTTCTTTCAAATAAATCAAAAAATCGATATTAGAGAGGTCGGTGTAGATGAATTCCTCTCATACAAGGCGTCTCTTTATTTCTTCGAATTCTTCTGCGGTAATTTCTCCTTTGGCATATCTTTCCTTTGCGATATCCAGCGCCGATTTTTCTTCACCACTACGAACCTTGTTCTGCTCAATGAGATATTTGATTAATAGATAAGCTCCCACAATTATAATTATCCAGAAAATTAATCCGAAGAGCATACCACCTGACCCCATCATGCCATAGCCATAATTACCCATAAATCCATATATCGCAACCACTCTCCAAATAATTATTAGTCTATCATTTTAAATTTTTAGAACTATCTGTCAAACTTAGTTTGTGGATTTGGATTCAGCTTGTTATGTTCATACCACCAAGATAAGATCCATGCCATGTATGCACCCATATCTGACCGCTAAAGGTGTTCACGCTCAGCATGCCCTCTGTATCATTCCGCCCGAAGTCGAAGGTGTAGTAGCCAGGCATCGCCTTGGATTCCAGGATCTCTGCCCCAGGCAGGTAACCTGTTAGGAAATCCTCTGCCAGCTTCTTCGCCCCGGCCAGGTCGTAGCCAGTGCTTCCTGCCTGCGTTCTTCCTGCGCCGTAGCGCGTGTTCCACATCATATTCGGCCCTGGCTCAGGATATGCAGATCCAGAGTATCGGTCTACCAGAACTTCAGCTATGTCCTGATTGCTGTTAGCATCTTTCACAACACCATAATAATTGCTGCTGAAAGCCATGAAATCGTCAATCTCTATATTCGAGCCATATTGCTTGGCGAAGCTTTGCATACTCTTTATAGCTTCATCTTGCGTAATAGGTTTGGACTCTGGATAATAAAGCGCCATCATATTGCCCATCATCATATTGCCCATCATTCCAGATTCATAGCTATAATTGTAGTCTGGATTGTTCATCATTCCTGGCCCCATATGCCCGGACTGATATCCACCTGGGTTATAGGTTGAACTATACATCATTGGCTTGAAGGCAAGAAAGGCAAGAAGTACTATTACTGCCAGCACCAAAAGGCCAATTATGATATTTTTGCTCTGTGCCATAGTCACCCCAAATTGATTTTTTAACACTACTTCTTTACTGTTGCCACTGCTTCGGAAATAGTAATTACTGCAGTCTTTTCTATTATATTTACATTATTATTCCTCATATTTAGATTTTATATTCTTAATTTTGATTTTCAATTTGTCTTACTCCCCAAAAAAGGGGACAACAAGTTTGCTTTCATGGATTGATTAAAACCGATTACAAAAATTCAGAAGGCAAAAATGTGTACATAGAAATGGAAAAAGTTTACTCATACTTGACACTGACATTGGTATCACATAGTAAATGATAGTTAGAGGCTTTAGGAAAAAGAAAAAAAAGAAAAGAAATATTTATAGGACTTACGCGGTTGAACTGAAAATCAACGGCGTTAAACCCTCAACTGTCTAAAACTTGCATTTAACCGCAACGTCTATTGCACTTTATTTTGCACCTCAAGTGCGTAAGTCCCATACTGTTTTAGCTTCTCCACGTGTTACCGTCCCAACGCGAGTGGTTTTGATCATCCCACCAGTCGTGTCCATCCCATCTAAAGCTTTGATTCCCCATCATAAAGGGCATCATCATTGTTTGATTATTCATCATAACAGGCATCATTGTTTGGTTCCCTGTCACAAAGGGCATCATCATTGTTCTATTTTCCATCATAAAGGGCATTGCTATTGTTTGATTTCCTGTTGTAGTGGGTGCCATTGTTTGATTATCCATCATAACGGGCATCATCATAAAAGACATCATCATTGTTTGATTATCCTTCGTAACAGGCATCATCATAAAGGGCATCATTACTGTTTGGTTTCCAATCGTAACAGGCATCATTAAAGTCTGATTTCCCATCATGCATGGCGTTATCGTTTGATTTCCCACCATATGTTGCGTCATTGTTTGATTTCCCATCATATGTTGCATCATATGTTGCATCATTGTTTGGTTTCCCATCATACCCATCATGTCTCCATGATCCATCATGTCTCCAGAATCAGTATCATGATCCATAATCTGTCCTGCGATGGGCTCTACCATCGCAATTATTATTATTCCTATGACTGCCAGTAGAATTACTGACTTCATTGTCCTAGATTTGATCATTTTATTCCCCCATTGTACACTTAATTTTGTAAAATTAGTTATTTTAATATAATCTTCTTAATATAAAAGATTACAGACGAAATTATATTATGAATTCTTTCTTTACATGCTAAGATATAGTTTCAAAAAAGGTTTTGAAGGTAATTTATTTAAATTAGGTATTGAAACTGAAACTGGTAAGTAAAAATGTATTAAGATCGTTTACTCAAACAAATTGAGGTTATTTATTTTAAGAGTTACTTCAAAATCAAGATAATAAGATTTTCAAAAAACTCAATTAATGGCACTGAGAAAACAAATCATATGCCAAAAACGGAAGAATTTGCGAAAGTATGCATTTAGTAGTGTGTGAGCTTATCCCAAAACCAAGTTTCTTCTTAAATTAATAAATGTTTTAGAACTATATTCCATGATAAGAAACTTGATTAATTGTTTAAAATTCGAGATTTTGGGGATCGATTTTGAGTTTAGGGATGAGCTCTGTAAATAGGCTTATGCTACACTTCTTTCTTTGGAGTAGCTAATATTGTAGAGATCTGTCGAAAAAATCTGAAGAGAAATTATTTAGCTTTTATTTTTGTCGAAATCGGGCTGCCTCCAGAATAGCATAATAGTTGTCGCTAAAATAGCGTGCTTTGACCAAAATGAAATTGTCTGTTTAATCATGTTTATCATTTCTCCGTCAGCTTAGCGGGATGATCTCACGGTACTTACCGCCAGGGGACTGCTCTGGTGACTCCTCAGCACGCTCGATTGTGATATGATCGAGCTTTCTCTGACTGAGCAGGTGCTCGATCTCAGAATGTACTACCTGCCACACACGCTCCGGGTCGGCTTCAGTTTCAAGATGCAGACGTACGCGAAGGTTCGTTGATGTGGTCTGTACTATCTGAAACCGCTCGATTCCTGGGATGCGATCGACTATGGTACCGAAAACTAGAGGAGCAATGGTGACCTTTTCACCGCGGTCAGTAGAGAAGGTGAGCACATCGGCGGCACGTCCCTGCACTCGAATCGCTGGCAGAGGATTGCCACATGGGCAGGAATCAGGCCGCATAAGAATGTTGTCGCCAAGGTCATAGCGGAGGATAGGCTGCACCTTATTGGCGAGGTTGCTGATTAGAACCGTGTGCGATTGCTGACCGGGCGGAACAGGCTGGTAGTCAACATCAACCGGCTCGAGTATGACCCAGTCGCTGTTAATATGCAGCCATCTATATTCACAACTGTATGCAATGAAACCGCACTCAGTAGCACTATAGGCTTCGCGAACCTTGGCGTTAAAAGCTTTTGCAATCCTGTCATACTCGCCTGCTGGGATTCCCTCTCCAGCAGGTTGCACTAGTACCGGATTGATGTTCAGGCGGCGGGCTTCCTGTTCATCGGCTAGGAGCGCAATCACGCTCGCGTAGCCTAGGATCATAGCTGGTCTAAAAAGGTTGAGTTTGGCTACAAGTTCAGACATGGGGGTATATACTGAGAAGATCTGAAACGCCTTGGAACCCAATCGACTACTCTGACGCACACGGGTGGCAATGACAGAGGAAAGGAAATGACCGCCGGTCGCAGTCACCATGGCCCATCGGCCACCATGTTTGAGGATCCGGATAACATCACCGGCATTAAGCCAAGTGCTCATCATGCGTGCAAAGGTCAAAGCGTTGTTCACAGCGATATTTCTGTCATCAAGCAGAAAGATGCCGCGTGTGCCAGTGGTACCCGATGTGGTCGCCACCGTGTACTTGTCCAGAAACCGCTCGCCGATCAGATCGGGTTTGTCCACGAACGCGCGTGCTTTCTCGATAGTCACCTCGCGGTCAGTGGCCCAGTCATTGAGGTGTGCCATCAGATCTTTCTTGCTGGTAATTGGCAGCAGCGAGGTATCCTCTACCCGCTCTGGCAGATCCTCGTAGAGTTCCCGATAGTACGGTGAGTTGGCGCGTGCAAAGGCCACCATCTCGGCAAGCCTGGTGCGCTGCCGCCGCTCGATCTCGGCAAGTCCTTGCCTTCTGGCTCTCCAGGTGTCGAACAGTAGCCAAAGGAAATTCTCGCTCATTCTACTTCGGCCCCCCCTGCCACGCGCAAGCCGTTCATCACAGCCAAGATCTCTGAACTTTCGTGAAAGAAAACAGCTCCAGCCACGCCAAGGATTCCAATGAGCGCAGACGGAATCAGAACAGCTAGGACGAGCAATGAGAAAGCAATGTTCTGTCTGCTTATCCTTCTGGTCTTCTTTCCGACATTTATTGCGTAAGAGATTTTTGTAAGGTCGTCGGCCATAAGCGCCACGTCGGCTGCTTCGATGGCAGCGTCAGTGCCTGCAGCGCCCATAGCAATGCCAACAGTCGCTTTGGCAAGAGCTGGAGCATCATTTATGCCATCTCCCACCATTGCAACCGCACCGTATTTCCTTTCAAGCTCTTCGACAGCCATAGTCTTCTCATCAGGCTTCAGATTCGCCTTAAACTCGTCTATCTCCAGCTCTTTTGAAATGACCTTGGCGACTACTTCATTATCGCCAGTTAACATAATTACTTTGATTCCCATTTTATGGAGCGAATTTACGATTTCTCCTGCATTGGGTCTTACCTCGTCTCTTATGCCCATGATGCCCTCTACACCGTCAGCAGTTCCCACAAATATAACAGTTTTCCCTTCGCTTCTCAGCTTTCCGATGCTTTTTTTTTCAGGAATAATAATGCCCATCTTCTCGAAGAACTCTGGCTTACCTGCATAGATTGTTCTGCCTTCCACACTTGCGCTAACTCCAGCACCAATGAGGCAAATGAAGTTCTCTACCTCTACAGTTTCAATATTCAGTGCTTTAGCTTTCTCGACAATGGCCTGAGCCAGAGGGTGCTCAGAGAGCCTTTCCACGTTATAGGCCAGTTTTAGCACATTAGTCTCATCTCCTCTGAGTGCCAGAACATCAGTCACTACTGGTTTTCCCCTGGTAAGTGTACCTGTCTTGTCGAAGGCAATAGCCTTGATTTTACCTAAGTCTTCCAGGTGAATACCACCCTTGATAAGTGCGCCGTTCTTACCCGCTCTACTGATACCTGCAGCAATCGCTACAGGCGTGGACATAACTAGAGCGCAGGGTGCTGCTGCAACCAAGAGGACTACGGCCCTTTCTGCCCATTCTGAAAAGCCTCCTGTTAGAAACGGGGACACCATGACCAAGAGAGCTGCACTCAGTAAAACCAAGGGAGAATACCTATACCCAAATTTTTCAATAAAGAGCTGAGCCTTTCCCTTCTCCTCCTGAGCTTCTTCGACCAGATGGATAATCTTTGATAATGTATTATCCTCAAAAGCTGTGGCCGCCTTGATTTCCAGTGCCCCTTCCTTGTTGATGGTGCCTGCAAATACCCTCATACCTTCATGCTTCTCAACGGGCATGGATTCACCTGTCACAGGTGCTTCATCGATGCTAGATCTCCCTTTAACGATTTCCCCATCTGTAGGAATGGCTTCTCCTGGCCTGACGACAAACACATCCCCCACCTTCAGGTCTTTCACTGGTACTGTCACTTCATTTCCATTGGCGATGACCATTGCCTCCTTCGGAGCTAGATCGAGAAGTGCTCTAATAGAGCTTCTTGTCCTAGCATAGGTATAATGCTCCAGGCCCTCTGCTGCGCTATAAAGAAAGACCAAAAAGGCAGCCTCTTCCCATATTCCCAGGAGCGCAGAGCCAATAGTTGCCGCCATCATGAGGATTTCTATGCCTATTTTTCGGTCTTCAAGTAGCTCTTCAACTCCTTCTTTGCTCCAATAGTATCCGCCTATCAAGATAGCAACAATAAAAATAGAAGTCTCAACATAAGAAGGAATCATGCCTAGATGGGCGAGAATATATGTTAGCATTGTTAGTAAACCGGAGATAATGGCATTGCGTATTATGGGATATTTGTACCACTTATCCTCAAAGACCTCTTCATCCTCACTCATTTGCATACCCCTTAATTTTATTCCATGCAGCTTGTATAAACAGATCATGAAATTAAACACTTGAATTCATTGATAAAACAAGTTCAAATGGAAAGAAATGTGGTGTCAGCTATACTTTTCTATTTTATTTGTACTTATTTGTGGTTTAATTCTTTGTGAACTCTATTAAATATTAAGCTGTGGTTCTTAAACACGAAAAATAAAAATTAATGATGGAAATCTAGTAATTACCATAGGTTTTTACTGTATATTAATATACTCTAATTATTAACGCGGGATATAAAACATAATAAAAACACCTATAAGAGCAATTAAAGCCCCTATTATTTCATACTTATCTGGATTTTTCTTATCAACAAAAGCTCCCCAGATCAGGGATGAAACAATAAAGATTCCTCCATATGCTGCATAGACTCTTCCGAAATGTGCATCCTGCAAGGTTGGAATAATCCCATAAATTGCCAGTGTTATCGCTCCTAAAACCCCAAATAACGCTCCTTTGTTTTCCCGTAGCCATAACCAGACAAGATATCCTCCTCCAATTTCAAAAAGTGCAGCAAGGAAAAAGAGAGCAAGAGAGATTCCTACGTCTATCATATGGATTCCTCTTTTCTTGGCCAGTAATAGATGATTGAAACTCCTATTATAATAATCAGAGCCCCTATCAGATCATAAGCATCAGGAAGAGTTTTATCAAATATCCAACCCCATAATAGGGGCATAACAACGAAAATTCCGCCATAGGTTGCATATATCCTGTGGAAGTAAGAAGGCTGGAAAGTTGGCACAACTCCATATAAGAATAGGACAATTACTCCAAAAACGGCAAAAATCAATTCTTTACCTTCACGCACCCATAACCAGACAAGATATCCTCCTCCAATTTCAAAAATTCCTGCTAGGATAAACAACAAAATTGTATACAGAAAACACTTTTTTTTAGATATACAACTTGAGTCAATATGAACTTTCATATAAATTAAGTATCTAAAAACGATATATATAGTTAATTAAATAATCAAGTGAATATGAAAACTTTCTCATTTACAAATTCTTATAAACCCCAAAAAAATTCTCCATAAAAAGCATAAAATCATTTACACAAACCCCTGGATAATAGTAATTACTGTCACTCTATTTTTCACTGTTATATATATTCCATTTTTATCATAATGGAACATTCTCAGTGGGAGAGCTTTCTTCAAAGTTTTTTTAACTCATACAGAGCTTCAAAAAACGGTCAAAAATAGTACCTTACTTTCTTTTGTTCTTAAATGGTGCAGGCTTCGCAGAATACTCGATGGCAAACCCATAAAATATTCCGATACCATAATATTTTAAGTCTAGACTTTTAAATTTATTTAAGAATTAAATAATCATATAACTTCTATATTTTAAAAGGCTCTGAGAAACTTTTTACAAAATAACCCACGTAATGTGTAATTGAACGTACGAACTCCTACAAGACCAGATTTTGAGCCTTATCGGCTTTGATCTGCTTCTCGCCATAACATATGTCATAGGAAAATGTTTCGGTAATTTTCCCCTTAATTCCTTTAAATAAACGTACTAAATCAAGCATAAATATTAAAAAGTATATTGGAAGAGTTTAACCATTATTCGGCTTTTTGGGTGCACTCTGACCCATAAATAAATCCGCATCTGTATTAAAAGAATTAGAGGTTTAAGGCACTCAATTTTGGTTTCTTATGAGTTCAAAAAGATTTGAAAAATAAAGTCTTGAGGATTAACTAACAAATACGAATTCAAAGAAAAAGTAAAGAAGAGCTACAGATTACTAATTATTAAGAAAGAAGTTTAGTGCGAGAGGTGCGATTCGAACGCACGAACTCCTACAAGACCAGACTCTGAATCTGGCGCCTTTGACCTGGCTGGGCAACTCTCGCATGTTGATTGTTATATTTTCTCTTTCTTCTCGATCTCTTTAATAAAATATAGTCCTCTATGTTGAACTCTGAATCCAGCGCCTTTGACCTGGCTGGGCAACTCTCGCACGATGTGGCTTATGTTCAGCAGCACATAGTAGTGCTCTTTGTTCTTATACTTTTTCCTTGAAAGCCTTCTCGGAAGGTGAAAAA
>JAVEPM010000151.1:0-5032 GCA_034008115.1 Methanolobus sp. | reverse complement strand
AAGCTGCGCTCCATCTGTCTCTGTTGTGGTTTATTAGGATAGATGCGGAACTTGTATGTCTTACGCATTATACCTTAATATGGTTAATTGCTAAAAAATGTTATGTTTAAGTTAGATTAACTAAGAGGTAGAGTACGATTCATCCCACGACCAAAGTCGAGGGCTTTCTCTACCCCTACGCCCCATTAATCGTAAAATGATCATTTCGTGGAGTAATGTAATTGCTCCACAGTTCTCATTTTGTTTCCTTATATATTTGAAATCCAGTTTTCATGCCCTGTAGAAAACAATTGAAAACGTATCAATATACTTAATATTGAGGATTTCTACAGGAAAAATATGAGAAAGAATATAAAATCAATATATGAAATTCTTAAATGCGCTTTGTATAAAATAATTAGCTGCGTAAAGCTATATCAGATACACGGATATAAATACTTTGACCACATATAATCAGTCATGGTATACAGTAAAGGAAATATGGGAATACGTAGACAACAAGGACGGGGCAGTACAGGCAGAAAACTACCAGTATGTCATAAATGTAAAGCTGCTTATCTTGTTACTTTGTATGCTCAGGAAACAATACCCATGGAAGGTAAAAGAAAATGGGTCAAAAAAGGTTATTTTTGCAATAACTGTAATTATTTTGAACCTGTTAGCGATTTAGGAAGCATAAAATAAAGGAAATGATCCTAACAGCTTCCGGTTCAACAAACAGTGATTTTTATTAAATTATTAGGAAGTTAAATTTACACTTAAATAGTAAGGATTTCACAGAGCCTGCTTTCATTATACTCTTAAAAGTAAATTTAATATATAGTGAATTTCCTTTTATTATTGTGAACAATGCTCTACTTTCCAGTCTGAACCAAAAAATTGCCAGTTTTCACTCACTACAGGTTGTAGAAGGCTACTACCTCGTGCTGGGCGGTGGGAAGATTGGAAATGATTTTCTCAGGTATGCAAAAGAGCGATCTTTTCCTTTTGTTGTGGTCATTGATATTGATGAGGCTGCAGAAGCATCAAATAATTCAATAGCAGTTGAAAGGAAAAAACTTCTCAGCTTGATCGGGACTTACAAAGAGTCAAAAGAAAGTGAAAGCAATGCCTATTTCCATTGCATGGATGTGCGTGATATTCCTCTGATCCTGGAAGCAGGTATTCCGGAATACATTATCCCTGCTGTACCGACTCATGCTTTGGCTAATATGGCAATTGATCTGCTGGGTTCAGTTTATTCCAGACCGTTGATCTCGGATATTAGTATTAAGGAAAGGGACGAAAAGCAGATTGCATACTTCCACAACATCATATCCGAATTACCAGAAGAAATTGTAGTGTTTAATTCTCATTCTGATGCAGTTATAATGCTCTCTTATGCAAAAATGGGTGAGATCTGCCCTGATAATTGCTTGGGAGCTGAAAAATACTGTTACAATTTCAACAGGAAGAAGCCTGAAACTATAACTGCTTATGTTAGGGAGTTACTGTCCACTCATAAGGGGTGGATGTTTGAGAGTTACCAGATGAAGCCAGGAATTGGTGGAATTAAAGGCATTGAGTTCAAAGAACATCTGCTGTCTATAATGGAACACGTCAACTACCCACGTCTAAAGAGCGTGAGCTTGTCCTTCTATGTTCCTTTTAAGAGGACAGAGGACTATGGGATAGTTGACATGTACCCCTAAATGATATGTTCTTGGAAGCGTTTATATCAGCATTTTCTTGGTGTCCACAGCTAGTACAGAAGAACACTGCTTGAGTTTTCCTGTTCTTTTTGTCTATGTATCCACACACTGAGCATTCTCTTGATGTGTTCTTAGGGTCAATCACAAACACTGGAATACCTACAAGGGTGGCTTTGTATTTGAGGAAGTTCCCTAATTCATCGAAAGCCCATTTACCGATAGCTGTCCTTACTGTCTTGTTAACCGTGCTGTTGGTTCCAATGCCTTTGAGATTTTCAATGACAATGCCCCGTTTTGTGTCCTTTGCAGTTTGAACAATTGCTTTTGCGATACAGTGGTTGGTATCTTTTTTAAATCGTCTTTCCCTACCACTTATTTTCTTGAGATGCTTCTTAGCGGAGTGAGTTCCTACGCTTTGAAGCGTTGCTTTGAGAACAGAATAACGTTGTCTTACTTTGGTGCATTTCTTTCCAGAGAATATTTCACCATCTGATGTTACGGCTATGTTAACAATTCCCATATCAACGCCTATAACTCCATCGGGGTCTATAGGGTCTGCATCAGGAACATCCACAACTACCATGAGATAGAAGGTTTTGTTGTGGTATACAATGTCCGCCTGTCCTTTTACTCTTTTCATATCAAGAGGGCGATACATGCCGTATTTTATGGAAATTCGTTCTCTTCCTTCAAGTGTTAAAATTGAAACTTCGTCCAATGTTTTAAAGGATAAAATTCTCTGGTCGTAGACAATTGTTCCGTGTTTCTCAAATCCATGTTGACAAGTTTTGTCTACTCTATACGATTCTGCTACTTTACCGATGGCTCTAACTACCATTTGTGCGGAAAGGTGGTATTTTTTTCTAACGTCATAGTAGACGATTTTCTGAATACCAACTTTTCCGAATGTATGTGTACTCCATGCGATTTTAGAAATATAGTTACATGCTTCATTAAAGCGTTCCATAGTTCTTAAGAGAGCTTTTTCTTGCTTTTCATTTGGGTAAAGTTTTACTTTTGTAGTTAAAAGCATCTATTGAAGATAAGATTCAATAGCATAAAGATGTTTTGTTTGAATTTGACGCATTCCTCCCACCACTAAAGTAGTGGGCTTCCTACTATATCTGTCGTGAAAGCTGTGAATGAAAAGATTGACTCGTGTACTGTTGAGGAGAGAATCTTCCTTATTGCGACAACATGCAATTGTCACGGGATAATGAATTTGCTTGAAGTGGTCTAAAGGACCTTGTTTTTTTGTTATTTACTGTTTCAAGTTGCTTTACTTGAAGGTTTTCAACAACCCAACTAGTAGCATCGGGTTTATATCACATGGCGTTGTGTTATGTTTAGTTCGATTGGTCAACGATTTAATAAAGGGTTACTAAATTTTGTGTGCTTCTTTTAACAATTGCTAGGACAATTAGAGTTAGTCGTATAGGATGGAACTATCTGGCTAAGGCCGGATAAAATTAATCATGCACAACGTCTCAATCTCGGCTTTGCTGAGCGAACTAATAGAAAACTAAGGAGATATAAAATATGGGATACAATGACAGAGGCGGAAACAGTAGAGGCGGCGGTGGCGGCGGTTTCAGATCAAGCGGTCCAAGAGAAATGCACAAAGCAACATGCTCTGACTGCAAACAGGAAACCGAAGTACCTTTCAAGCCATCCGGCGACAGACCTGTATACTGCCGGGAATGCTTCCAGAAGCACAGACCAGCAAGATACTAGTTATACTTTAGTATAACTACAATTTTTAATAAAAAGGTAGATGCGCAGCGGTCATTTTTTGATCGGTATCTGCCTGGAAAACTTTTTTTATATTTGTGTTTTTTTGCTTATAATGTGATTTCTATGGGAGAAATCAGAGAGGAATGTAGATGAATCTTGAAAGTGTGTTATGTCCGAGCTGCGGGTCACAAATACTTGCGACAATTCCCCTGAGCCAATCAATTGTTTGTGTTTCAATTAGCTCAGGCAATCCGGCTGATTTTGGTGCAACATATAAATCTGCATCAAGGTGTACCAGCTGCAATAAGAGTTTTGCATGTTATACTAAAAATGCCTGATAAGACTAGAGTATATATTAATTACGCGTCAGAGTAGATCTCTTTTACTCTTCCAACCCGACCATCTTCCAATTGTACTTTAATCCCGTGCGGATGCCATGAGGAATTGGTCAGGATTTTCTTGACAACACCCTTGCTTATTTTTCCACTCTTTTGATCTTGCTTGAGGACAATTCCTACGTTTATTCCAATTTTGATATTCTTTCTGGAGCTTCCAGGATTCATGGTGATAGGTGAGTTTGAGCTTATATAAGGATGTTTATCAGCAGAAGATCAATAGCTCGATGTTTGGGAAGCAGTTCTAACATCTTGTTTTAATGTGTTTTATTTTTGAAAAAATGAAATTATTAGTTAGAGACATCCGGTTTGCCAAAAAGGTTTTGAGGTACTGGTTTTATAATACAGATATCTTGGATGTGTAAAATGTGAAGGTTGAAAAAAAAGAGTACCTTGTCCGCAAAGAGATTTATGCGGAAACGGTAAAAAAGAATAAAAAAATAGGTATGGCAAATATGGCAATATTCAGTATAGGCTTACTCTTGAAATATATAGGCAGGTCTGATCTTGGAGGTCATTTCATCTGGTTGGGTGTTATTATCCTGATATACGTTTTTGGTTCCAACATGATGGCAAAAAATGAAATGAAAAAATATGAGTTGAAATAAGCATCAGCATTATCTTTTTATCAGTGCCGTGTTTGAGTTTTAAGGCACGGCATTTTTCTTAATTGAATGGTCGGCAGGTTTTACCACAATCATGGATGAGATTTATGTCAGCTATGCACGTGTATTTCTCAGACCGTGATGTGGATGAAGCAGTACTGAAAGCAAACGGTGTTACAAAATAAGAATTCTCTTCAACAAACAGTGAAAATAATGCTGAAGCTGCTGGCTTAAAACAAATGAAAGATGTTTCCAATAGTTCAGTATTGAGGAATGTTTTGGATGGGTGAATTGGAACATTCGGGACAGTTAGAACACTTCTTGTGTATACAGTGTGATGGATGGTACAATGTATTATTATCAAAAATGGTATTAATAGAAAGGTAGATGTGTACCAGACGTTCTATCTCACTGTACATCTAACAAGTGTTCCATGTGTGCTAACTACCCCATTACATGACGAAAGATACAGAACCTAATTAGGCATTGTTAATAAATGGTAGTTATATATGATAAGAACCTATATTCTTTATGAACTGCCCAAAATGTAAGAGTTCCAGTCACAAAAAGAATGGTATGGCTGCTGGCCGCCAGCGCTACAAATGTC
>JAVEPM010000036.1:0-32403 GCA_034008115.1 Methanolobus sp. | reverse complement strand
ACTTTCTGGCAAGGTTAAGAAGAAAGACAAAGTGCTATTCCAAAAGTCTTGAAATGTTAAAATATTCTGTTCTTCTCTTAATGAAGTACAGGAATAAAGAGATAGATATGTTTAATTAACAATGCCCCTAATTAAAACATTTAGCTCGAATACTGATATAAGGTTGGATGGGATGTTGATTTAAGGATTTTTACTAGTCAATTTGTCTAAAATACGAATTAAATTTTTTATATCATTACGAACTATCTTTTCGGTTTCAGTAAATTGATTGATTATTTTTGTATTTTTGATTGTTATTAGTTTCTCATTATCCATTTCTGAAGGATCAACAAATGCTGATGAAAAATCCATTAGTGGGAAATTTAATAGAAAACTATTTGGCTTATTCAATTCTTCCGGCACATAAGCAAAATCATAAGCACCAAGATTAGAAGGCATTATGGGATTATTTACAGATACGTTCGGCGGCATTGCAAAATAATCATTGACTATATGGTTATTTAATAAATAATCAGATACTATAGGTGTTGATGAAATTTCCTTCGCTGAACAATTATTATCTAATTTGCTAGTGGATTTTTTGCATTTTCCTTTATCTTGAATAGATTCAGTAAGCATTGGCACGAGCATATCAATTTCTTCTCGCAGCTGTTCATTTGCTAAATATTGATACTTATGAATAATATTGAATATTGCTTTGTTATCCATATTAAAACTAATAGCAATAGTTTCAGAATCCTGTTTTTCTTTTTGGCACATATCAAAAAAGGAAAGTAAAGGATAGTAATAATTCTCTAATTGGCTTCTGCTATATGCAATTTTTGTATCTGCTTTGGATTGTTTTAACATATTGGAAGTAGACCATGCATAATAAATAGTAACTAAAACAAGAGCAAGTGTCACAATAACTGAGATTAGTGGTGAATAAAAATTTAGTTCACTCGTATTAAGTACCATATATAACATTTAATTGTTATAATTATTTAAAGAACATCCTAGTTGAGCAACAATACGTTCCTAAATACTTTTGACTACCATAATTAAATTATTATCTCATTTTCATTTTCAAGTTTCATCAATCCAGAAAGTTATTTGATAATTTTTGGGATGTTTCATATTGTTGTTTCTATTTAGTAGAATACAAATAACATCTTCTTCACGATATATGTATCGCTGATTTTTTGGCTCTGTAGAAAGCCTATTAGAATCAACATCAATGGGATTAAATTTGTAAATTAAACCAATACCATACAGCACATTCCTAATAATTATTGACTTAATTATTACCAAAAAACAGAGGATTTATACAGAGCCAATTTTTTACAAATATGCATATTATCAGAAAATTCTCCGCACTGTTAAGGCGAGTTACGACATGCTAAGCTTCTGCATACATTTTTCTAGTCGTTGATACTATTCTAAAGTAAATGATATTTGATATGCAATAACGCGTTTGTAATAATGCTTCTGTTTTACATATCAACTACTACATTATTCTGAGTATAACTAAAACCGTCATCGTTTAAATCAATATAAAAACATAATCAATCGAGTGTTTTCATCATGTGCTATAGTTTCTTTATACTTTTTCCATTTAATATTGGGTTTGTCGATGGGATTCGACTGTTCCCATGTGACGGAAATAATTGACTTGACAAAAGTATACTTACAGTTTAGAAAATGAGCTGAAAAAATGTTATTTTTCATTTATTTAGATTACTGTAAATAATATGTAATTTGCCTTTCAATTTTCTCCGTAGTTGTTGACGATTATTCAACTAAAATATTATGCAGGTAAAAATTATTTAAATTTTTCTTCAAAAGGTTTTTCACATTTGGGATTGGGGCATCTCAATATTTTTAAATCAGAATAATGTTTAATGAATGTTTTGCATTCGGGACATTCAAATATTTTATGTAAATTATGCACACAGTTACAAAAATATGTGACTTCACTTTGTGATAAATTCCTTGCATGTGGGTTATCATGTGACAACAAATTTGCCATAAAAACCGTACTTTCAAGCTCCAAGATTACTTTTAAATATGCATTTTTAAAATCCCCTTCATGCAATTTATTCATACGTGTTTTAACGGGGGTCAAAAGTTCCGCTACTGTATATGACCCTGATTGCTTAAATATAACAGAAGCTCTTATATTTTGGGCTACTTCTTTGAGTATCCACTCTAAATAATCTCTAATTGCGCCTCCGGCTCCTTCTTTGTCATTATTATCAATTTTTTCTTGTATTTTTTCCCATTTGGGTTTATACTGGCTAATTATTGGTCCGTTTTCCAAACTCCAACTATCTAATGTTAAATTTTTGAATGAACCTTCATACCCGTATGCACGTTGTGATGCGTGAAGTTGTTCATACCAAATTTTGTCATGTGTTGTGATGATTAATTGATAGTCATTGAATTGATTGTGCAACAGTTCACATATATTATTCCGATGCTGAGAATCTATGGTAGTTACAACATCATCTAAAATTAACAAAGAACAATTTTCGTTGAACTTTTTTACAAAACCCAGAAATATACATAATCCCAATGAATCCAAGTGTCCTTCACTAATTAGAGCTCGGGGGTCTTCTCCATCTCGATCAAAAAGCTTCATTTTTAAGGTGGTGCTAGCCCTCCTTGCAACTGTAAGCGTTATATCGCTATGAAAATCATTTGGGTGCAATATAGAATAAAATTGATTGATTTCGGATTGAATTGAATGATAAATTTGTTGAACTTTAGCTTTTTTTGTTTCTGAAAATGTTGAGTATAATTTTTCTGCAATAATGTATCTGTCATTATGGTGTTTTAACTGAATTTTTCCTCTGACCAAATCATCATATTTGAGTTTTACTTGACCAATTAATGTTATTGAGCTCAACGTCTTTTTTTCTTCCTCATTTAATCCAATTGAATCAGCTATTTTATAGCTGTATTCAAAGATTGAATCCCACAATTTGTTAGTTGTATCAATTTGTCTTATGATTTGTTGGATTTGGATTTCTTTCTTAAATTCGGATGCTAACTGAATATCTGTTTTAAAATCAGTGATAAACTCAATGTATTGAGACATTTCATTATAGAAATTGCTCATTTCTGGAAGTAATTCTATCTTTTGTGAAACTATGTTAAACCTTTTTAAAACACTTTCAATTTTTCTAGTTATTCCAGAAGATTGAATTCTAACTTCAGATGCACCAGTGGAAAGATTTCGAATCGTTTCCAGTCGCTTTTCTATATTAACCAATAATGATTCTCTTTCAATTTTTTGTTCACATAGTGGACAAATATCTAGCTGTTCATCAAAAATTGTTCTTCTTCCAATTTCAAGAAGGGAATGCGTGGATAATTTATCCTTAATTTGTTCATCTAAAAGAACTACTATTTTTTTATTAAATAGAATAATATCCTGTATAAAAACAGCACCTATTAGGGGTGTTTTTGTTTCCTCTATAATCTCACTATAAAGGCGGATTTTATCGGTATCCTTATTTTTCACATCTTTTAGCATATTTTCAGAATGCTGGGCGATGTCATTAAAAGAAGTGATAGGATCTTGCCCATCTTCAACAAGTTTTTTATTCAAAGATACAAGCACATCTTCTATATTATTGATATTCCCCTCTGTGAGTTTGGATATTTGAGCAAGTAACTCTTGGCACTTCTCTTCTTCTGAATTTCTTTTTCCCTTTAAATCATCCTGGACACGCAGCATTGAAAGTTCTATATCATCCAAAGATTGAAGTCCTATTATACTGGCTATTGACCTAAAACGCTCTGCAGGTTTACTCCTAATGAATTCCAGAAGCTGAGACCTACGAAGAATGAAAGTTCCTTTTTGTGCAATTTCAAAATATTCAGTCAAATTTTCAGGGGGATTGGGAGCTACTGAAAAAGTTCTGCTCAATGATATATTGCCAGGGTTGAAAGAGATTCCAACATTGACATCATCTTGGTTAAAATTTACATGTGGTCCATGTTTTTGTGAAGATAAACCTTGAACTCCTTCCAAATGAGTGATTTCTCCATTAAAGAAAAACTCAATCGCATCAACTATTGAGCTTTTTCCCATCCCATTTTCACCTAACAACACCAAACTTTTTCCATCGAGGCCAATTTCTAGCTCAGGAATGCCTCGAAAAGCAGCAATATCGATTGTCTTTATTTTGATTGCTATTTTAAAACCCCCTTTTCAATAGCAGCAAAAATATCATCTTTAGAATTCAGAGAATTGTTTGCATAAAGTTCTTTGAGCTCTTCAATTGTGATTTTAGGAAAAGATTCTTCGTTACTTAATTTTTCAAAAAAATCATTAAATATTTCTTCTTTAATTACCATTTCCAATCACTTCATTCATCGCCACTTAAAAAATAGTTTTAATTGATTATAATATTTTCTATTGAAATATATGATTTTCAAAATTATATTGATAGCAATTAAAATCAGTATATGATTTTGATTCAAATATGCCGATTTTTAACGATAAACAATCTATTATTTCAACAACTTTATTAAAATAATTGAATTTATCATGATTATAAATCGAAAAAATATACTTAAACAAAAAGTAGTAAAAAGCCTCGAGCGTGATTTGAACACGCGACCTAGTGATTACAAATCACTCGCTCTGCCGGGCTGAGCCATCGAGGCGCTGCAATACCTACACATCTATTTATGGAAAGCACATCCTTACATATCATAATAGCAGATATATTTTATGGTAGCAAGCTGTCAGGAGATGTCCTATGTGGCGTGAAATGTCGAGGATTGGGAAAAAACTTGTGGAAAATGGGCTGGTAGAATCACACTTCGGTAACATCAGTGTGAGAGTTGGCAATCGTATGATGATCACACGCAGCGGCTGTGCTCTGGATGAGATCACACAGGACGCTGTTGTAGAGGTGAGTATTGATGGGACCTGTGCCCTTGACATGATCGCATCATCAGAGACCATTGTCCACCGGGCGATATACAGGAACACTGCGGCACTTGCCATAGTTCATGCGCACTGTCCCTTTGCGGTAACTCTCTCACTGCTTGCCAAAGGCGATAGTATCAGCCCTGTAGACAGTGAAGGGCAGTATTTCCTTGGTGAGGTGCCCATTGTCAAAGGCGGGATCGGATCCGATGAACTTGCGCAGAATCTTGCTGCGTCCCTTGCATCATACAAGGCATCTATCATCTACAGCCACGGTACTTTTGCAACCGGAAAGGTGCTCGATGAAGCCTACGTGCTAAGCACTCAAGTGGAACATTCCTGTAAGATTAAATATTGGTACGACCTTGCAAAGAAAAACTAATTAAATCCTAATTAAATCAAATCTCCGGAAAACGTTAAATCATAAAAACGCTCATTGGACACAATACTCATGACATTCGATGCTCTAAGACCCGTAGTATCAAAAATACTTGAGCCGCTGGCAAAGATAACTGCAGACGCAGGCATATCTCCAAATGCAATATCACTGTTCTCACTTTTGTTTGCAGCATTAGCAGGTTTTCTTTATTACTACTCAGCCTTCGACCCCCTCCTTGTATTGCTAGCCGGACTGCTGGTCGCACTTAACTCTCTGCTTGATGCAATGGATGGACTTATGGCACGTTATCTCAATGTAGCCAGTGCCAAAGGTGACTTTCTCGACCACGTCATAGACCGCTATTCTGATGTGTTCATGATCTGCGGTATATTCTTTGGCGGTTACGTGGACTGGCAGATAGGCAGCATAACCATAGTGGGTGTACTGCTCACAAGTTATCTTGGTACGCAGGCGCAGGCACTTCGTCTTGGAAGGTACTACGGTGGCCTTATCGGAAGGGCTGACAGACTGGTGCTTATAATGCTTTCTTCAGTTGTCTATTTTGTATATCCATCTACAATATACGGATTTTCATCGCTTGGCTGGATGATGATAATCATCGGTGTAGGAAGCCACATAACAGCTTTCCAGCGCATAATACACATATGGAAACAGCTTGAATAATACCGGCAAACACCCACTTGCCCGGGGGACTAATTTAATTATACAAGGATTAATTAAGACTCATGTCATCTCATATGAACAAGGATTTTGAGTATCTGGAACACACAGCTGATGCCAGGTTCCGAGCTTACGGAGAAAGCCTTGGGAAAGCTTTTGAGAACGCTGCTCTTGCCATGCTCAATGTCATGGTGGATACAAGTTCAGTTAACAACAATTCTTCGGTGAACGTTGAACTAAGCTCTCCTGACCTTGACAGTCTTCTTTTTGACTGGCTTTCTGAAATACTCTTTGTTTTTGAAGTTGACGAAATGGTCTTTGGTCGCATCAAAGTCAATGAGTTAAATATCAGCGATGAAGAATGCTCCATGTCTGCAACTCTGTATGGAGAGGCAATGGACCTTTCTGTTCACATGTTTGACACCGAGGTAAAAGCAGCCACATACAACGAGATGAAAATAGAAAAGACAGAGCATGGCTGGATGATACAGGCAACAGTGGATACCTGAATATTTCTGTATTCATCAGTTTCTTATTATCAATGTATTCATAAGATTAGAGCATATAGCTCCTATAGATATTTCATAGGAATAATTTGGGAAGAGGTACAATGATGTCAGAGGAAAATAATAATTCAGTTTATGACATTCTTACAAAGGTCAATGACAACACGTGGGAGGTGCCAGACAATTTCAAACCTGGCATGCATGTTCCCGGCAGGATATTTGTGTCAAAGACACTGCTTGATCTTATGGACAGGGAAACTATTGATCAGGTTGCAAATGTAGCTTCGCTGCCAGGAATTCAAAAATATTCTATGGCAATGCCTGATGCTCATATGGGTTATGGTTTTTCCATTGGTGGTGTTGCCGCCTTTGACAAGGAAGAAGGAATTATAAGTCCTGGTGGTGTTGGTTTTGATATCAACTGCGGAGTGCGTTTGATACGCTCCAATCTTTCAGAGGGTGACATCAGGCCTAAACTTCCGGAACTGCTGGATGCTCTGTTTGAGGCAATACCCACAGGTGTTGGCTCAAAAAGCCGTAGAAAGGTCAATGATAGTGAACTTGACGATGTTTTTGTACATGGTGTGCGTTGGGCTGTAGAGAATGGGTATGGTGTAGAAGAAGATATCAGTCATTGTGAGAGCAACGGTATGATGCCAGGGGCGGACCCTTCAAAAGTCAGTATAAAGGCCCGTAAAAGAGGCAGGCCACAGATCGGTACACTTGGAAGCGGCAACCATTTTCTTGAAGTCCAGTATGTAGATAAGATCTACGATGAGGAAGCAGCAAAGGCATTCGGTCTTAAGGAGGGGCAGATTACCTTTATGATACACTGTGGTTCCCGTGGCGCAGGCCATCAGATATGCACAGACTACCTGCAGATGCTTAGCCAGGCATCAAAAAAGTATAAGATAACACTTCCCGATAAACAGCTTGCATGTGCTCCTGCAGGATCAGATGAAGCACAGGATTATTTTAAAGCAATGAGCTGTGCAGCAAATTATGCATGGGTCAATCGCCAGGTGATAATGCACTGGGCACGTGAGGTATTTGACAGTTTCTTTAAAGATGAATTTGGTGACCTTGGCCTTGACCTTGTTTATGATGTTGCTCATAATGTTGCAAAGCTCGAGAAGCACAATATAGATGGTAGGGAAAAGGAGCTATATGTTCACAGAAAAGGTGCCACACGTGCGTTTCCGGCAGGTCACCCGGAAGTCCCTGAAGATTATCGCAGCATAGGGCAGCCAGTCATAATTCCAGGGAGCATGGGCACTGCATCCTATGTCCTCAAGGGTGGTCCCGCTGCAATGGAACTCACATTTGGCAGTGCCTGTCATGGTGCCGGAAGGGTCATGAGTCGTAAGAGTGCAAAACAAGAGCTGCGTGGCGAAGAGGTCCAGAAAGATCTGAGGTCACAAGGAATAATTGTCAGGGCCAATCATCCATCCCTTATAGCTGAAGAAGCACCAGCAGTGTATAAATCCAGTAGTGATGTTGTTGATGTCGTGCACAGCCTTGGGATTGCCACAAAGGTTGCACGTGTTTTTCCCATGGGAGTCATTAAAGGTTAAACAGGTTTAACCTTCTATCTTTTTATTTTCAGACTGATTTTTCTTTTTCAAAACATAGCTTTAAGTTCATAATGAGGCTCTGTAGAAATCCTGTTAATTGCAACTTTTAACTCAGCATATTTCAATAACTGCATATTTCAATAGTCATCAGGATAGTAGTGAAGGAACGTGCCGTCTGCGGCGGATGGTCGTGTTGTTCTTTGTTTTTCAATGATTTTTTGTAGAGCTATCAAAAACACAAAGGCGTAGGGAGCAATAAGTTTGACTAATCTGAAGTCATGAATACTTAAAACATCCCGGAGGGTTCCGGCAAAGCCGGCACGATCCTAAAAGCGGAATAAAAAATATATTGTCCTCAACTCTTTTTGCGCACATTGGTAATTTAAAAACCTTATGTTTCTCATAAAATGATAGTCTGCAATCATGAAAGATACGTCAGGATCGCATGAGTCATTAAAATGAAGAATTCTACAGGGCAAAAAATTCAAAAAGACTTAATAAAAGATAGCATCTGCTAATTAGGTAAAATTACTAAAAAAAGTTCGTTGCATAATTGAGCAACGAGGAAACGGGCCATGTTTGAGGGGATGAATGGTTTTGCTTGGTTATAGTTACTATACTTTAGAATACAGTTACAAGCAGTTGTTCCCGTTTCCTCAACTTATAATTAGCTATTATTATATATAAATCTGTTCGATATTCTTTATATACCATTTACAGTGAACTCTTAAAAGTAAAAGATAATTGCTTTTCAATTAACCGCTATCATTTTAAAACTTATACTTTATCATAGCATCTATGAGCAATGCTGACAAGAATCTTAAAAAAGTACGAATAATGGCTGACTTTCAGTTTGGGAAAGGATGTGGAGAAGTCCTCTTCCCTGATGATGTCACATTCCAGCTTTCCAGAACCAAGCGAATCAGACAGATCCATTATAATGGGAAGCATGTGGCAACTGTCCGTGCAAAGGATGGTATGCTTACACTCAGCATTGACGGTGCAGCTGCATTGCATGCTATGCTCAAGAAACCCAGCTCAAGAGTGGTTATCTGTGAAGATGCAGCACCTTTTGTGTCAAAAGGCAAAACTGCTTTTGCAAAACATGTATTGGATGTTGACCCTGAACTCAGAGCAGGCGATGAAGTGATAATTGTTGACGAATCAGATTCAATTATGGCAACTGGCCAATTATTATTGGCCCCTCATGAAGCTATTCGCATGAAAAGGGGTCCTGCGGTTGATGTAAGGCGAGGTATAGCACAATCTTAGAATAACTATTTATAAACCAATATCTATTAAATACGTGGAAATAAATTCATATTAATTTCATATTAATATTTCTCATTAAGTAAATCCCCAGCCGGAGAGTGAAATCATAGAAGAGGAGATTTTTAAGACCTTTGTAATTCCAGACAATACCAGGATGGAAGAACATACAATTGTCGTAGATGGGGATGTAATTGCTGGCAATCATTCTGAGATCAAATACGGCATCATTGCAAATTCGATAATATTGGGTGAGAGAGTCACTCTTACCGGTGACCTTAGCTCTACAGGTGATGCAAGGATCGATATTTGGTCGCAGATAGGTGGAAATGTCAAAACAGACAATAATGCCTATATCGGTGAATTTGTTACCATTGAAGGAAAATTAATGGTGAAAAGTGATCTTGATATTGGCAATGATGTGAAGATCAATGGTGGTTTTGAAGCCAAAGGATGGATTGTTGTAAGGAACCCTGTTCCAGTTATTGTTTATCTTTTCCTTTACATTAGTGAGCTCCTAAGGATTGGAAAAGATGAAGAAGTTGAAAAGGCATTAGAGGAACTATTTGAGGATGATATAGAATCCATTGGACTTAATTCCATGATAATCCCCAATGGCTCCAAAATATCCATGGACTCCATGAAAGTACCATCAAATGCAATCATAGGAAACAACTGCAGGCTAGTTGGTAACATACGTGCTACTTCTATTGAGATGGCTAACAAGACCACGCTTTATGGAAGCATTCGCACCATTGAGGGTGTAAAACTTGGAGTAGACAATGTAATCCATGGCAACATTATATCAAGAGGTAATGTATACGTTGCTGCTGGCACTCATATTTTAGGTGAGATAAATTCTCAGTCTGTGACGATCCATGAAACTGCTCGTGTGGATGGCGTGATGCGTGCACCAGGGGGCATTATCTTTGAGCGCGAAGATGAGGATACTTTGAGCGATAATGAGTTGATGGATTTGGATATTTAATTATATACACATATTTAAATATAATAACGACGATGACCTATTGATAAAACTGTGTATTCAATAGCATATGCAGTGTGATACACATAAATTAATGAGGAGACGGTTATGAATTCGATTTCAATGTTCAATTTCATAGATCTTGCAGTCCGCCTGTGCATAGTTATTTTATCGTTGCTGACATCTCACTTGCTTCTAAAAATAGATGCAGATGTTGTTCGCTCACGCATTTACGTTTCCTTTAAGGATCTGAAAAAATATTTTATTTTCCTGACGTTTGGTTTTGTGCTTTATTTTTTTGAAGCATTGATTACGATTAATTCCATTGTGGGAAGTACACAGCACGACTTAGTAAAAGGTGCCATTCTCACAATTTTCCAGCTTTCGATCCTTATCTTCCTTTATAAACTCTATGTGGCGATAAAAGTTCCTGACAGATGTATTCTTTAAAAAGGCCAAGATCACTTCTATTTTCTTTTTTTCATTTGTGTCGATAGTCAGATTTAAAAGAAGTTCTAATATTATAGTGAACAGGTGTTAACTTGAAACAGGACTATGATTTTTCATCATCAGATTCACAATCTATATTCGACAAAGATTCAAAATATGTAATGCAGACCTACGGCCGCCAACCAATAGTACTTTCGAGCGGAAATGGCTCTATTGTATATGATATGGAGGGAAGGGAATACATTGATTGCGTTGCCGGTATTGCAGTGACCAATGTAGGACACTGTCATCCCCATCTTGTAAAAGCAATAAAAGATCAGGCTGAAAAACTGATGCATGTATCTAACATATACTACACTGAAGCTCAGGCAGAGCTTGCTGAAGAACTGGTGAATTTAACCGGCATGGACCGTGTATTCTTCTGTAACTCCGGTACAGAGGCAGTTGAGTCTGCAATGAAACTTGCAAGGGTCAATACCAAAAAAACTAATTTTATAGCTGTGGAACACTCCTTCCACGGACGTACAATGGGTGCATTGAGCATGACATACAAAGATATGTATCGGGCTCCTTTCAAACCCCTTATTCAGGAAGAGATGTTTGTCCCCTTCAATGATGCACAGGCAATATCAGATGCCATTACCCCAAACACAGCAGCAGTGATGGTTGAACCAATACAGGGAGAAGGTGGAATTAACGTGTCATCTGAAACTTACCTGAAAGAAGTTCGCAAGATATGTGATGAGAATGAAACCCTTCTTATCTTCGATGAGGTACAGACAGGTTTTGGAAGGACCGGAGAGTGGTTCTGCAAAGATCATTTCGGTGTTGAACCTGATATCATGACAATGGCCAAGGCAATGGGTGGAGGTTTCCCTATGGGTGCTATTGCTGCGCGTGAAGGAATTTCCTTTGCCCGTGGTGAGCATGCCGCAACATTTGGGGGCAATCCATTGGCCTGTGCAGCTGCACTTGCATCTATTGAAATTATACAAAAAGAGAATCTCATCCAGCGCTCAAAAGAAATTGGCAAGTACTTCCATAATGAACTGGCAGGCCTATCTACAGAAGGCCTTATTGAAGTTCGTGGAAAGGGACTTATGCTAGGTGTCCAGTTCGATCGTAAATGTGCAGATATTGTTGAGCATGGTCGCAGAAATGGTATACTACTTAACTGTACATCTGAAACAGTATTGCGTATAGCACCTCCTCTGGTAATTACAAAAGAGCAGATAGACCAGGTGGTGAGCGTACTTGAGCAGGCCTGATCTTATTAAGGATGTTGTTGCCTCTATTGCCGAATATGTTCCGGGTAAATCAATTGAGAAAATTGCAAAAAAATACGACATTGAACCTTCTGAGATCATCAAACTTGGCTCAAATGAGAATGTTCTGGGTCCATCCCCTCTGGCAGTTGAAGCTCTGGTATCCTCTGCATGCAAAGTAAACATATATCCTTCAGCTGACGCGTCCGAATTAGTGGATGCACTATCAACTTATACGAGCCTTCCAGTAGAGAACATATGTGCTTCTGGACCAGGTATGGATGGCCTTCTGGATAACCTCATGAGATTACTCATAACGCCCGGTGATGAAGTGATATTACCCACTCCTACATTCTCCTATTATGAGATTGCTGCCCGGGCAAATGGTGCGATTGCCATCCATGTGCCCCCAGGAAAGGAACTTGCATTTAATGTGGAAGCCATAAAAGATGCAATTTCAGATAAAACAAAGGTAATATTTCTCTGCTCCCCAAATAATCCAACTGGCAAATCAATGGCTGAGAATGATGTACGTGCCATTATTGAATCAACAAAGGGACTTGTATTTGTAGATGAGGCTTATGTTGAGTTTGCTGAGAGCGACCTGTCCTCCCTGGTCTTAGAATACGACAATATAATCATTGGCAGGACTTTCTCAAAAGCATTTGGATTAGCAGGTCTTAGAATCGGGTATGGACTCATGCCAACGTGGCTTAAGCTTGAGTATATGAAAATAGCAACACCTTTCAATGTAAGCTATCCTGCAGTCATGGCCGGAGTGGCAGCTCTTTCGGACAAGGAGTATCTAAAAAAAAGCATTGCATGCTCAAAGGAAGGACGCAAGTTCCTGATAGAGAACATACCTTTCAAAACATATGATTCCCAGGCTAATTTCGTGTTGGTGGATGTTGTTCCCATAATCGCAAGAAATATGGCAGAATCTCTTCTAAAGAAGGGTATTATTGTCAGAGATTGCAGGTCTTTTAGAAATGCTGGTGACTCACTTATCCGCGTAACTGTGGGAACACAGGAACAAAATGAAAAAGTAGTTGCCGCCTTCAAAGAAGTAAAGGCTGGCACTTATCAATAGATTTTTTCTGTTTTCATAAGTGGATAGTCAAGTTCGGTGTCAAATGCCAGACTTACATCCACTTTTGCACTTTTAAATCTTGCAGTGATCCTTACGTCCAGCATACGTCCTTCCAGTTCACAATAGCCATACTCACTGTTCAGTTTGGACCGGATCATGTCCCTGCTGATAGAAACCTTGATATCTTCCACATATGGCTGGACTGAAATACTTTCCTGTATTGCTTTTTCAAGACTGTCCACTGTTTTCAGATTAACGGGTGATCCTGTGAACTGGTGATAAAGAGCACCAAGTTTTATTCCTGCCTCAAAAAAGACATTATCCCTGTCAGTTATTGTTTCGTTTTGCTGCATGATCATCCTCATGTGGTTCTTTTGATTATGGGTGATACAACGTAAATTGCCATAAGTCCTGAGAGCAACGTTGCTATGATATGTGTGTGTTCAATGTTCACATAGTATGAAATGATTGTTGCTGCAAAGATAATCGTGAGCATTATGAGTATCTTTTGCTTTCTTATTTTAAAATATGTGATATTGCTTATCATTAGAATTCCAAGTATCAGTGTTAAGGCAATCACAATATAATCAGAAAAAAATCGCTCACCCATAAGCAGGTATGATGATGTAGCAATTCCGCCGGCGGTAATAGGTAAACCGTTAAATGAATTATGCCCTGTATCCATTGTATTGAACCTGGCAAGCCTCAGGATCCCACAAATAAAATAAAATAACAATGCAGGCAGAGCAATGTATTTGTTATCTACAAATGCATATGTAATAATAACAGGTGCAACACCAAAGGATATAACATCGGCAAGTGAGTCCAGATTACTTCCTATTTCACTGGATGAGAATTTCCTGGCAATATGGCCGTCAAGACCATCTGCAACTGCAGCAATTAGTATGAGTAACGGTGACAGGTATGTAAAACCATTCAGTAAAAGAAGAATAGCTACTACTCCACACAATGCATTCAGGAGAGTGACAAAATCGGGTAATTTCAAAGTATGGAGCATCTGCTAAAATTCCTTTATTTGATTCTTGCGATTACTGTCTCACCTGCAAACATCCGGTCACCTATTTTAGTGACTATTTCAAAGTTTTCAGGGATGGTTACATCAACTCTTGATCCAAAACGAATCATTCCAAAGCGCTGCCCTTGCATAATGTCCTCTCCTTCGTTTATGTAGGATACAATTCTTCTGGTGATAGCACCAGCAATCTGTATAACCTCTACGACCCCATACTCGGTCTCTATTAGTACATGGTTTCTCTCATTGCGATGCGAATCCTTACAAAAAGCGGGGATGTATCCTCCTTTCTTATGTTCTATTGTCTGGACTTTTCCTTTTATAGGTGACCTGTTGACATGCACGTTTTGAAAATTCATAAATATGCATATTTTCCTGCCCCTTATGTCCATTACTTTTCCATCGGCAGGGGAGAGCATATATGTTTCATGTGCATTTATTTCCCTTTCCGGGTCTCTGAAAAAAAAGAGAAAAAAGATAGTCACAGATATGGCTAAAAATGCAATTTTTCCTGTGTATGGAATCTCGCATAGGAGGTATGCAAGAGAACTAACCACACTTGCAGTGATGGATGTCATCACCCAGGGAAAAGAGCCTTTAGCGAGCATTTATTGGTTTCCTACTACTTTATAGAATAATTTCTGAATGAATCCAGTAACCAAAAACCAGATTCCTTCTATCAGGTCTATTAGCTCAGGTAAAATACGCATAACCACGTATGCAATGACAAACAATGCAATACCTGACCCGACCTTTGCGATTGTGTTATGGGCAATATCAAAACTATTTGGGCCAAACCACTGATAACCATAAGCTACAATTACAAAAGCATCTCTTACTATATTCAGGATGTATATCACGGGTACTGATGCCATGAATGCCGCAACCTGTTTCTTAAGTGGTGCGTTTGTAGATACGATAAGCCCTATGAAAAGTGCTATGCTTTCAATGGCCGTACATGCAAGTATGATCTCTACCCGATATCCGTTAAGAGCTATCTTGTTCCATGCAACCATTTTTGCAGGTAATCCTAATGAATGCAACATCCACAGCACATTATCAGTCACCTGGCCTATTATCCACACATTTAGCACATCCATTTGTGCAAATGGGAAATAAAACAGCGAACCAAGCGCAGTTGCGCTGGTTGCCATGGACGTTATGTCCGGACTTGGATCTTTTTCATCTTTGTTCTTGTATTCCTTCAGCATAGTATAGGCTATTATAATACATATTATTCCAACTACAATGACAAGGGCTACATTGAAGTAATCCTTGATCTCAATATAGTGTAATGGCTGGTAGAACCAGTGTATGGAGAATAATCCCCATCCAGTTGCAGATATCACTCTGCGCATCTTTATACTCTTAGGGACTATTGATCCCACAAGCATAAAAAACACAGCTATCCATAGAATATTTTCAATCATTTAAGCACACCTTTAATAGGTATGGCTTCTATATATTTGATATAGTCTATTAAGTTTTTGTTCCTCATGGCTCCAAATACTCCAAAGCTCACAGTTGATGCAGTAATCATATTAAACAAAAAGCTTGTTCTGATCGAAAGAAAGAACCCGCCGTTCCAGGGGGAATTTGCACTTCCCGGTGGCTTTGTAGATGTCGGTGAAACAACAGAGATGGCTGTTGAACGCGAGGTTAATGAAGAAACAGGACTTACAATAGAAATAGTTAAGTTACTTGGAGTATATTCTGAACCTTCGCGTGATCCTCGCGGGCACACAGTGAGCATAGTTTATCTGGTACTTGGAAATGGTACCCCTAAAGCCAATACGGATGCTAAAGGAGTACAGTTATTTGATGTTCAGAAGATACCAGAAATGGCTTTTGACCATAACTTAATAATAGAAAATGCGAGAAGTGATATTGATGGAATTTTGTCCCGAATGTAAAAGTATGATGTTTCCTTCAGGTGATTCCTTAAAGTGCAAAAAATGTGGGTACACTAAAGGAAAGCAGACTGATTCAGAGGCTTTAGTATCAAAGGCATCGAGGGAAAAGAGAGATATTACTGTTCTTGAAGGTGATGTCGACCAGGGACTCCCGACAACCTCTGCCAGATGTGAAAAATGTGGTCATAACCTTGCTTATTGGTGGTTGCGCCAATTAAGGTCTGCAGATGAATCAGAAACACGTTTTTTCAAATGCACTAAATGTGGCTGTACCTGGCGTGAATATGACTAAATTCATGGTATTTGTGATATCATTTATTTAGTCTCATAAAAATTAGAAAAAAAACATATAATGCTTATTAGATATAATAATCTTAAAATTGAATAATTGGTGGCGAATTTAGATGTTCAAAGCAACTATTGATGCAGATGTTTTAAAAACTGCAATTGAAACTCTTTCGGTTCTTGTTGATGAGGCAAGGTTCAGGATCTCTCCTGAAGGAATAACTGTCCGGGCAGTAGACCCTGCAAATGTAGCCATGGTCAGTTTTGAACTTGGCTCCAGTGCTTTTGATGAGTTTAGTGCTGATGATTGTGAGATTGGAATGGATCTGTCAAAGATCAATGATATTTTCGGTGTTGCAGGCAAGGACGAGAAAGTTGTTATGGAACTTGACGAGATGTCCCAGAAAATGTCACTCCAGCTTGGTGGGCTTTCTTATACCCTTGCGTTACTTGATCCTTCAACTATAAGGGCAGAGCCAAGAATACCACAACTAGAGCTTCCTGCTGAGGTAGTCCTTAATGGTAAGGATCTTCAAAGGGCGGTCAAAGCAGCTGAGAAGATAAGTGATCACATGTTGCTTGGAATTGATGACGATGTGTTCTACATGGAAGCAGAAGGTGATACTGACCGTGTTCGTCTTGATATGACCCGTGACAAACTGATCGATATGAAAGCTGGTGAAGCACGCTCTTTATTCTCACTGGACTATCTCTCAGATATTGTAAAACCGGCATCTCGCTCCAACGAGATTACGGTGGAAATTGGAAAAGATTTCCCGGTAAAAATCTCTTTCACTATTGCAAACGGTGCAGGAAAAATTGGTTATCTCCTTGCTCCAAGGATTGAATCTGATTGATCCATGAATGAAAAGGACTTTGCATTATACCCCTACACTTCCGGGGCATCCTTGCATGTAAAGGACCTCGGAATATCCCTTGATCGCCTGGTTACTTCCCGGGCCATGGAATCAGCGCGTTTCCGTGGCAAAGAACGTGTTTTGCAGGCGATATCAGGTGAAATTATAAAACCTAATCTCTCCAGTTCGGATGAAAAAAATATCTTGCTGGAATTACTTTCCTATCCATTTTCAAGAATACTTGTCTCATGTATTGATGATTCTTTTCTAACACGCAGGTACTGTCTTGCAGAAGCAGTAGCTTCCTATAAGATCTTAAAAACACAGGAGCTTGGTTTTCTCAGGGAATTTGCCCTTGATTTTGAAGTTAATGCAGATGAAAGTGAAACTGGACTTAAGCTACATTTCACTTCATATATCCGGATGGCAAGTTCCCTTAAAGCAATTGAGTGGAAACTTGTCAACCGTAAGCTGGATCATGGAAATGTAAATGTGTCAAGGGAAGAGTTTGCGCGTCTATTACAGGAGCTTATAAAAGATCGCATTGCCCATAATCTGCCAATGCCAGTTTCCAATGGACTTGTTCAGGAGTGTGAACCCTATATAAAGGAAGTCAGTGACGCTCTTGAAGAACAAAAAAGCAATTTTGCAGACTCTGAATTTGAATCTGTTGAAACGGACCTGTTCCCCCCTTGTATAACACATGCCATAGCCAATGCACAGGCAGGTGTGAACCTTGCACATTCCATGCGATTTGCAATGACGGCCTTTCTGCTCACAATTGGAATGTCAGTTGATGATATCATGAACCTGTTTACTGCATCTCCAGACTTCGATATGGAAAAGGCCAGGTATCAGGTAGAGCATATTGCCGGTTCTTCGGGGACCAACTACAAACCACCCTCCTGTTCAACCATGCAGACTTATGGTAACTGCTACGCTCCGGATGAAATGTGTAAAAAGATAAGCCATCCTCTTAATTATTATAGCCGCAAGCTCTGGTTCAGGAAAAGAGATGCGCAAAACATCAAAAAAGAACCTATAGCTGAAAAAACAGCTGATAAATAATTTGGTTTTAGCCCTATAAAAAAAATAAATTAGGGACTTATGTCCCCGATTTTTAGATTATTCTTTTCTGCGCTGTATGAAGAATGCCAGTCCAAGAACTGCGATCATTGGTAGTGCTACAGTTGGGAATTCAGGAATTTCCTGCTCACCGCCGTTGCATGGTACAATCTTGAATGTGAAATCTCCCAGAAGGTTGATTTTCTCATCGGTCATTACGTGTCCGGAATTGGATACGACGCTGAAGTCACACGCATCTATTAGCATTTCCCCATAGAATGGATATCCCATTCCACACGTGCCTGTTGCAATTACCTTGATCATCCTTGTATCTTCATCGTATATGGCGATTACATTCAGCACACCATCTATTTCAGGGTAGCTGCCACTTGTATCGATATTTGTTATTCTTATTATCTTACTGTCAAAATCTGCCTCAACGTCTGCTTTGAGATTGAATATAGCCCCATAAAGCGGATGCTGGGAGCTGACATCGGGAGTATATGTTCCCATGAGAGTTCCGCAGTAAGTCCCATCAGGTATTTCCTGGCAACAATCTGTGATATTAAATGTGAAATCACCACTGAGGTCAATCTGCCTGTGTGTAGTGGAACTTTCAGGAATATTTACGTGCCCTGAACTGTTTACAATGCTGAAGTCACATGCATCGAGCGTCATTTGTCCGTAGAATGGATATTTCATTTCGCTGTTTTCCATGTTACAGGTTCCCTGTGCATAAACAAAGATCTGCTCAGAATTTTCGTCATATACGGCAACCACATCCAGGTTATCATCAATTGCAGGATAGCTACCACTTGTATCGATATTTGTTATTACGATTATATTCTTGGCCAGGTTTGCCTGAACGTCCGCTTTGAGATTGAATACCGCATTGTAAAGCGGGTCATTTTCATCTACATCAGGACTATATGTTCCCTGGAGGGTTCCACAGTATGTCCCATCATCAGGCAGGCATTTATCGTCTACAGCACTGGCAGTTCCCACTGCCAGTATTAGCATCAAAGCTAATCCAATTATCAAATTTGTTGTTTTCATTCGTACCACTTTCATTATATCCATTTACCAAAATCTATATATTGCGAAATATACATATCATACTTATTTGCAATGTATATACGTTATCTGTATATCTATAAATAATCATCTAACTATTTCATCAACAATTTATAAGGTTATCTAATTAGCTCCAAAAACTCCTTTTCTAATTAGACAATGTTTTCTTAAAAGAAGCACTCCTACTAAAAAAAGAGATAGAATTATGAAAAGAATAGACATTTAAACTAACATCTTAATTAAGCACCCTCTTTTTAGCGATACTAATCTTTGAGTGATGAAATTAAAGAAAGTTGAATATGACTACTTTACAAATCCTGTCGCATGAATGGCCCCATGTAGAAATTCTCATTTGAATAAAATAGTACTCCATGGGCTGACCTTTTTCAAATTATTGTGTTAAAATACATGAAGAAGGTTTTTTACAGAGAAAGCAAGTGTATAAAGAATTATTATATTTACCTGCATATTATATAGCAACCATTGATACAAATAAATATCATTTTGTAAATAAAAACTGTGATATTGCGATTCGTCAGATGAATCAAAAATAATTATTAGTTCTGAAACATTAACTAAAAGCAATTAACCAAATATTAAAAGAAACTGTGTGATTGGCAGATGTGTAAAGATATGACAGATAAAGAGGAAATTACCCCCGAGTTACTTGTCGAAATGAAGAATCTGATAGTCCGAAAAAAAGAGAGGATTATACTTGATTTAATTTCATTCAATATTGAAAAATACGAAAATATAGCTATCATAGGACCTAACGGATCAGGCAAGTCATCGATCATCAAAACCATAATTGGGGACTATAGACCACTTGCAGGAACGCAAGGAATGGTATTCAAAGTCCTTGGAAAAGACAAATGGAGTCTCTGTGACCTCAAAAAACTGCTTGGTATTGTTTCAGGAGACCTGCAGTTAGAGTACATGCGGAACATAAGAGTAACAGATGTGGTACTTTCCGGTTTTTTTAGCAGCATCGGAATCTATCCCAACCTTAGAATTAAACCATATATGCTGGAAAGGACCGATGAGATAATTGATTTTCTGGAAATCAGACATATTGCAGATAAGAATATCTCGGAGCTCTCAACCGGAGAAGCAAGAAGAGTGCTTATTGGCAGGGCACTTGTACATGACCCCATGATACTTGTGCTGGATGAACCTACAAACAGCCTGGACCTGAAAAGCAAGCATAAGTTCAGGGAAACCGTGAGCAAAATAGCATCTGCAGGAAAGAGTATAATTATGGTAACACACGACCTCGAGGATATCGTACCTGAAATACAGCGTGTGGTATTATTAAAAGAGGGAAGGATCTTTGCTAACGGTAAGATTGAAAGCACGCTCACCGCTGAGAAACTGACAGAGCTTTTCGGTATTCCAGTCGATATCAGCAGGGACAAGGGCTACTACCATGCATGGTGCTGACAACTATTTTATTCGTTTTTAGATAAACATTTAAGGCAGCAATATACTTACTAAACTATAACTTTTACACCTAAACTATAACTTTCACACGGATGATACCATGAGGGAATTTATCGACCAGCTCAGGAAGAACGGGAAACTTGTTGAGATCAAGAAACCCGTTTCAAAGGTGTTCGAAGCACCGCGTATTGCAAAGAGAACAGCTTCACCGGTGTTTTTTCATGATATTGACGGAAGCAAGGCAATCATGAACGTACTGGGTTCAAGGGATGAACTTGCAACAATGTTTGGTGTGGACAAGGACAAGATCATAAAAAAACTCTCCGAAGTTTCACCCGATGGCGAGGTTGTTATCGTAAAAAACTCTCCTACAATGGAAATAATAGAAGATGATGTTGATATGACAAAGTTGCCGATAATGACGCACTTCGAAAAGGATGCAGGGCCTTACATCACAGCCGGAATTGTCGTTGCAGAGTATGATGGCGTGATGAACGCAGCTATTCACAGACTCCTGGTTGTGGATAAGACCAGACTTGCAGCACGTCTGGTAGCTCCAAGACATAGCTACGTTATGCACAAAAAAGCATCTGACAAAGGAGAAAAACTCCCTGTTGCAGTCGTCCTTGGTGCTGACCCGGCAGTTACTTTCGCATCCACAACACGAGTACCTGCAGGAAAGGAATTCCATTACGCTGCTGCCCTTCGTGGAAGACCGGTGGAACTGTTCGAGTGTTCGAACGGAATAAAGGTCCCACATGCAGAGATAGTACTAGAAGGTTACATCGACCCGACGGAGAGGGTTGATGAAGGACCATTTGTGGACATCACTGGCACCTACGACTGCGTCAGACAGGAACCTGTAATACATATTACAAGAATATTGCACCGCAAGGATCCAATATATCATGGAATACTCCCTGCAGGACCTGAGCACCTCTTGATGATGGGCGTTCCGTACGAACCAAGGATATTCAACGCTGTGAGCGAGGTCACAACTGTAAAGAATATAGTGCTCACAGAAGGCGGATGCTGTTACCTGCACGCTGTGGTTCAAATCGACAAGCAGACAGAAGGAGACGGGAAGAATGCCATCATGGCAGCCTTTGCGGCCCATACGAGTCTGAAGCACGTAGTTGTGGTTGATGAAGACATTGACATATTTGACCTGCATGATGTGGAGTTTGCCATTGCCACCAGAGTGAAGGGTGATATGGACATTATGATAATACCGAATGTCAGGGGAAGCTCGCTTGACCCAAGGGGTGCACCTGATGGAACCAGCACAAAGATAGGTATCGATGCAACCAAAGTGTTAAATGAAGTGCAGAAATTCGAGCGTGCAAAGATGCCTGAATAAACGGCAAGGTTGGAACAATAATGTATCTTACAAAGGAAGAGGAAAATACTCTTGAAGGCGAGTATGGCCCAAGTCTGCAAAAAGCAATAGAGATCCTTGTGGCACTGGGAGATATTTATGGTGCAGACAGGTTGATACCTGTGAAAAGTGCCCAGATAGCCGGAGTATCTTATAAGACAATGGGTGATGCAGGACTGGAATGGATCTCAGATCTTGAAGGGAAAGTAAAGATACCTTCAATACTCAACCCTGCAGGCATGGACATCAACAAATGGGAAGAGATGGGCATTGACCCGGTTTTTGCAAAGAAGCAACAGGAGATCATAGAAGCTTATGCAAAACTTGGAATTCAGACAAAATGTACATGCACACCTTACTATCTCGAAGGATTCAATGTCACTCTTGATGATCACATAGCATGGAGCGAGTCCTCGGCTGTATCCTATGCCAACTCTGTGATAGGGGCAAGGACAAACCGCGAAGGGGGACCTTCAGCCCTCTCAGCAGCACTTGTTGGAAAAACTGCAAATTACGGGTACCACCTTGATGAAATGAGAGAACCGGTGATTGCCGTGGAAGTCGATTGCAAGCTTTCAGGTTCTGATTACGGTGCCCTTGGCTACGTTGTCGGGAAAACTGTTGGAAGCAGAGTGCCCATTTTTTACATGAGGAATAAGCCTTCAAAGGATGAGATGAAATCCCTCGGTGCAGCACTTGCCGCATCCGGGGCTGTGGCACTTTATCATATAGAAGGCGTGACGCCTGAGGCTCTCAGGAACAAATTCAATAAACCTGACGAGGTTGTTCCTGTTGAAAGAAAACAGATAGATGAGGTCTATGAAACTAACAGGGACATATTGTCAAGTGAAATAATAGCCGTAGGATGCCCACACTGCTCTCCTGAAGAACTGGAAAAGATAGCACGACTCGTTGACGGAAAGAAACTTCAAAAGGAAATGTGGGTATGCACTGCAAGAGAAGTGGCGCAAAGGTATCCAGAACTTGTTCAGATAATTGAGAAAAGTGGTGCAAAGGTTGTGTGTGATACCTGTATGGTAGTATCCCCTGCTACCAACAAATACGCCTCCATAACAGTTAATTCCGGAAAAGCACTTGCCTATGTGCCAAGTATGTGCAAGGTGGCTGCAAAGTATGCGAGTATTGAAGATTGTGTAAAAGAGGCAGGTGTTATTGATGAAAATTAATTGCAGGAGCATCGCAAGAGGCGTTGCAGAAGGAGAAGTGCTCCTTACCCACGACCCGATATCCTTCCTTGGGAATGTCGATCCCAAAACCGGAGAAATTGTAGAGGCTCAACACGAACTCTACGGCCAGTCCATTAGCGGAAAGGTCCTTGTTTTCCCACACGGAAAAGGTTCCACAGTAGGCTCATATGTCATTTATCAACTTTCCAAGAATAATGTTGCCCCTGCTGCAATAATCAATCTTGAATCCGAACCCATTGTGGCAGTGGGAGCAATAATATCAGAAATACCTCTTGTGGACAGGCTGGAAAGCGATCCCTTCAAACTGTTAAAAAATGGTGACATGATAACTGTTAACAGCACAGGTTCCTTTGTAGAGATAGACAAGGCGTGAGATTGGAATATATGGATGTCTCATTTCGCTGGAACAAGAAGAATGCATATAGCCTCGCTGCGCTGGCGCCCCTTCTTCCAGATGTTTTAGAAACAAAGAAGCCCCAGGATGGAATAATGGTATACAGCTTTGCCACCAGGCAGGCTGAATCGGTCTTTCAGGAAATTAAGACATCAAGCACTGATTCTATATTTATAGCGGGAGGACCGCATCCATCCGGAGAGCCTGAGGAAACATTGGAATTTTTTGATTATGTTGTCATTGGTGAGGGTGAAGAAACCCTGCCAGAGCTTATAGAAACTATAAAATCAGGTGAAGATCTTTCCCAGGTAAAGGGAATAGCCTACAAGGACAATAACAGAATCATTTTCACTGACAAAAGAGAAGCTGTTGACCTTGATAAATATCCATGTTTTGACCCGGATTTCCTCATGTCACCTCTGGAGATAAGCAGAGGATGTCCTTTCAGGTGCAAGTACTGTCAGACACCTCGCATCTTTGAGGGAAAAGTAAGGCACAGAAGTATAGACTCTATTGTAAAATATTCAAAGTACTATGATGACCTTAGATTTATATCATCAAATGCCATGGCATACGGAAGTGACGGTATCCATCCAAGACTTGACAAGGTTGAAAACTTACTTTCAAGCCTGCAGCAGATGAAAGGAAAGAAAATCTACTTTGGTACATTTCCCTCTGAGATCAGGCCGGAATTTATCAGCGATGAGTCACTTGAGCTTATCACAAAGTACTGCAGCAATAACAAAGTGAGCCTGGGAGCACAGTCTGGAAGTGATCGCATTCTTAAAAGCATCCAGAGAGGGCATAACGTTGATAATGTTGTCCGCAGCATTGAACTCTGTTTTGACCATGGTATCACTCCGGATGTGGATTTCATGGTGGGATTCCCTGATGAGACAAAAGAAGAGCAGGACATGAGCCTTGAGCTCATTCAATGGATATGTAAAAAGGGAGGTCATGTCCATTCACATTATTTCACAGCACTTCCCGGCACACCTTATGCAAATGTCACGCCCTCCCCTGTCAGCAAACGTTACAGAAAAGTTATGGGAAAAATGGCACAGGACGGAAAGGTTACAGGCTCATGGAAATGAATTTCATCCATCCAAGCCTTCATAGACATACTTAAAGAAAAACGTTGAAATGTGATCAAAAACGTAAATCAGCAATCGTTTTTCATATTAAAAGATCATTGTTTTTTGACCTTATGTTCAATAAAATCACCATTAAGCAGAACAAAAACTGTAATTTCCTCTCCTTTATTGAACGCTCTTATTCCTCTGTCATACACACTCTGCACATGCTTGAGAGCATTTTTTTTGAAATATTCTTCTGCTGTTTTGAAGAATTCGATTAGCTGTGCAAGAAATGTTGTTTCATAAGACTTGATCTGAAGAGCTATCTCTTTGGATTCGTCATCACTGATATGCGCATGGTAGCAGCCATGCTGATCTATTCCAGCTATCTGTCTCCAGTCAATATTACCATCCTCATCTGGCTCACGGTGCAGCATGTAAGGAAAAAGACTGCATATCATAGGACGTTGTTCATAGATAGAGCATCTTTTTTCATTAAGGAAGACACATGAACCATCGTCTTTTACTTTAAGTGCATAACCGGAAACATAAAAATGTCCATGCTGATCGCATAGTTCATAATAAGGAGCAGGTTCCAGAGAATCAGGAGATATGGCTTTTATTTTGATGGCATCATCGTTAAGAAGAAAAACATGATCATTGAATTCCCGGGTGCAGCAGCGGGCACAAAAGCCACATTCAAAACCAACATTCTGTATTATGGATATCAATTTGTCCATTGGATAATTCTGTACACCTTTAAGTTCATCATCCATGGATTTAAGCTGCTTTTCAATTACTGAATTAAACTTGATCAACTCCTATTATAGTACTTCCATAATCTCTGCTTTCTAAAAGCAATTTTGGTCTGATTTCCCGCAAGCTTTAATAATAAGCGTTACATCTAGAACAAAACTCACGACTAGAATAATATATCTAGGTTGAACTTAATATTTACAATTAATACTATCAAGAGGATTTATCATGGGTAAGACAGGCAGCATTGAATGGGTAAAAGTAAAAGGACGTAAGGGCAGAACAATTAAAGTTCCGAAATCAAAAGCAGGAAAAGCACACCCTGGACCAGCACAGAGGTATTCATCATCAGGTGCTAAAAGAAGATTCCTTCGCAGATCTCCAAAAGCACTTGTAAAGTGAGTACACTCACTTTTTTAATTCTTTTTTATTTTATTTTCTCTTAGCATATTTTTTTTAGTCAATTTTATATTTGTGCGGGAAGTAAGACATCCGATACACTTATATAGAACTACAAACATCTAAAAACGGCCTAAAGGTAAATATTACACTAATTTCATACATAATAAGGAGGATAAATAAATATGGCAGGACAGATGGCAGGACAGCCAATTTTTATATTAAGAGAAGGAAGCCAGAGAACTAGAGGCAAAGAAGCACAGAGCAACAACATCATGGCTGCAAAAGCAGTCGCTGAAGCTGTAAGAACAACACTTGGACCAAAAGGAATGGACAAGATGCTTGTAGACAGCCTAGGAGATGTGGTCATCACAAACGATGGTGCAACCATTCTTAAAGAGATGGACATCGAGCACCCTGCAGCAAAGATGATCGTGGAAGTAGCCAAGACCCAGGACGATGAAGTCGGTGACGGAACAACCACAGCTGCTGTAATTGCCGGAGAACTCCTCAAGAAAGCAGAAGAACTCATTGATCAGGATGTACACCCAACAATCATAGCATCTGGTTACAGAATGGCATCAGTAAAAGCTGGAGAGATCCTTAAGACACTAGCAAGAGCAGTCACAAAAGATGACAAGGATGTACTGATGAACATTTCCGAAACTGCAATGACCGGAAAGGGCGCAGAAGCAACAAAGGAAATCCTTGCAAAGATTTCAGTTGATGCTATCACAAGCATTGTTGATGAAGACAATAAGGTCGACATGGATAATATCAAGATCGAGAAGAAGGTCGGAGCACGTATCGAAGAATCCGAGCTTATTAAAGGTATGATCATTGACAAGGAACGTGTCCACACCAACATGCCAAAGAAGGTAGAGAACGCAAAGATCGCACTCATCAACACAGCTATTGAACTTAAAGACACAGAAGTCGATGCTGAGATATCAATCACATCACCTGAGCAGCTTCAGTCATTCCTTGACCAGGAAGAGAAGATGATCAAGGACCTCGTTGACAAAATAGTCAAGAGCGGTGCAAACGTCGTGTTCTGTCAGAAGGGAATAGATGACATGGCACAGCACTACCTCTCAAAGGCAGGCATATTTGCAATCAGGCGTGTCAAGAAGAGCGACATGGAAAAGCTTGCAAAAGCAATTGGTGCAAAGCTCATCACAAACGTTGACGAGATCACAGAAGCTGACATGGGTAAGGCAGACCTTGTAGAAGAGAAGAAAGTTGGTGGCGACTCAATGACCTTCGTAACAGGATGTGTAAATCCAAAGGCAGTTTCAATTCTCCTCCGTGGCAGCACAGAGCACGTCATTGACAACATCGAGAGAGCACTCAACGATTCACTTAGAGTGGTGGGAGTAGCAATCGAAGATGAGAAACTCGTAGCTGGTGGCGGATCACCTGAAGTTGAAGTTGCACTGAGACTCCAGGAATACGCAGGAACCCTCAGCGGCAGGGAACAGCTTGCAGTCAAAGCATTCGCAGAAGCTCTTGAAGTAGTTCCAAGAACACTTGCAGAGAATGCAGGTCTTGACCCAATAGACATGCTCATGGAACTGCGCGCACAGCACGAAAAGAGCATAAAGACAGCAGGCCTGAATGTCTACACAGGAGAAGTAATCGACATGTGGGAAGCAGGCGTTGTTGAGCCACTCAGAGTAAAGACCCAGGCAATCAACGCAGCTGCTGAATCCGCAGTCATGATCCTCAGGATTGACGATATCATCGCATCCAAGCAGGGAGCACCATCCCCAGATGAGATGGGCGGTATGCCAGGCGGTATGGGTGGAATGCCAGGTGGTATGCCAGGCATGGATATGTAAATATCTGAAAAATATAAACACTTGCGCAGATCTGTTTCTGCGCAAAACTTCTTTTTTTGAATGGAAATATTAGGTGCATCACTGTTTTTTAATTATAGTTAAACACCATTGGTTTATAACTTATGAATTTTGAAACCATACCTTATTGACAGTAATGCTAATATCATAAGTTTCAAACAATTGGTTATTAACTATATATTGGTTTAAAGTGACTATTCTGTTTCATTACAGTTTAAATGATTTTCTGGCCGTTAACCTGCCTTTATTTACAATGAATGAATAGAAAAAAGAGATTAGTAACTATTCAGCCTAGCACAATCTGCCTATTGGTACTGATTTCTTCGAAATGGAGATGTCTGCTCACTAACAATCTAACAATCTAAGAATCAAAAAAGCAATCAATAATAACAATCAAAATAAATGTTCCTAATGAAATTTACATTTCAACTTTTTGTCAAGATTGATATTGATAGCGTTTTTATCAGGCTGAATAGTTACAAAAAGATACATAAAAGAGCACGGTGGATCTTAAAACAGATTGACTATTTTCGGCAATTCACTCCAAAAACACCAAAGCGGCTTTACATTAGTGGAGAGACACATTTGTATCTTGGAAAACAATATCGTTTAAAAGTCATCCAGGGTCAGAAAAATAGCGTCAAGTTATCCAGAGGAGTTTTTCAAGTCAGCTGTCAGTATGAGATTAAGCCTGAATTAGTAAAAAAAACTCATGAAAAAATGGTATTCAGAAAAGGCAAATATTCAATTTTCCAAAAGTTTTGAGAGATGCTGGCCAAAGTTTAATTCATTGGGCTTTAGCAAACCTTCAATTTCTGTAAAACACATGCAAAAAAGATGGGGAAGCCTGTCAGACAAAGGCACTATGACACTAAACATGGAACTTGTCAAAGCTCCTAAAGAATGCATTGATTATGTTGTTATCCATGAGCTTTGCCATTTAAAATATCATGATCATAGCCCCGAATATTACAGGATGCTTGATTCATTGATCCCAGGCTGGGAAAAAATAAAACATAAACTAGAGCTCAGCATGGCTTAAAAGCAAAATTCCAATTAGCTATTGCTCAAGACATTTGAGTATGTCATTTGGCTCATAAGCCGGAGCAACATATCTTGTTCTGCCACGCATGCCCTTACCGGAGAAATCTGCATCAATAAGTCTTGAAGCATGCATTTTTTCAATAATTTCATAAAACCTGGTATATCCAAGTCCGGTTATTTCATGGAATGATTTATAGAGCTCACCTGTCTGAATACTACTATCTTTTGCAATAAGTCCCAGCAATGTTTTTTCATTGTCAGAAAGTGCTTTTATATTGCGGCATAGATGCAAAAGCCTGGAAGCCTCATAAGCCTTTTCAACATCTTCAGCAGCGACTGTCTTACTAGCCCGGCGTTCTGCATTAAGACCAGACCGCTTCAGAAGATCAATACCTATCCTGAGATCACCTGTCATATCCACATAAGTGACAACCCTGTCCAATGCCTCATCTGACACCACATCCTGATAAAAAGCATGTTTCACACGGCTGGCAATGATATCTGCGATCTCAGCGATTTCATACCGCGGGAAAGCTACCTCTTCAGGTAAAAATACAGAACCGACCCGCGGGTCGAAACTATATGGAATTCCGACATCACTGATTATGGCAATCACAGAAATTCGGGCTCCGAGGTATTGTTCATGGGCCCTCAGCAAAGAATACATAACTTCATCTGCATGTCCTTCGGGAAAAAGATAATTGATATCATCAAGAGCTACTACCAGAGTCTTGTTAGCATCCAAAAGATACTTGATTACCTTTTCAAAAAGTCTCCTGAATGAAACACCGGATGAAGGTGGAGTGATATGAACAAGTTGCTCATATATTCTTGAAACAACAGCAAACCTTGTAGAATCCATCTGACAGTTGACTTTCACAAAGACCACGTTATCAGTGTATTCCTTCATCTCATTGAAGACTTTCATAACAGCAGTTGTCTTCCCTGTTCCAGGCGGACCTTTCACAAGACAATTAACTGGCCGCATACCCCTTAAGGCAGGTTTCAAGCTAAAGCGTAAGGCCTGCATCTGTGAGTCACGATGCGCAAAGTGCTCAGGGAGGTAATCAAATTCGAGTATCTCCCCTTTATAAAAAAGAGTCTCATCCCACAGAAGCATGTCCTTGCTCACTTTAAATTCTCCTTGTGATAATAAACAATGATAACTAGTTAAAATTATTGATGATTGACATCTGATATTCACTGAAAGCAGTCAGCCTGCAATACTAATATAATTATCTGCGCATAATAACCTTTTGCTTTTATCTCCAAATATAAAAATTAATTAAAAGGAACCTGTTAAACAAGCGAAGTAATATCTGAAACCGTCTTAACCAGAGTTTCAACTTCATCCTCAGTGTTGTAAAGAGCAAACGACGCCCTCACTGTACCATTGACTCCCAGATGGTCTATGCCAGGCATTGCACAATGATAACCACTCCTCACGCAGATACTGTGCGTCTGGTCAAGTATCATAGCTACATCATGGGCATTCATTCCAACTACATTGAAAGATACAACCCCAGCTCTTTTTTTTGGTCCATAGACTTCGACAGCATCTATTTCAGCAAGGCGCAAAGCAGTTTCCCTTGCAAGGGAAAGTTCATGCTTTTCAATTGATTCAACACCAATGTCATCCACATATTCAACAGCACGTCCAAGGCCTATTATACCAGGAATATTAGCTGTTCCGGCTTCAAACTTTACAGGGCTTGGCTCCATTTTAAAATTATCAGGAGTTACGGAGCTCACCATCCCACCACCAAGGCACAGGGGCTCGATAGTATCCGGCTCCTTTATGTACAATATACCAGTCCCCTGAGGTCCAAGCAAACCCTTATGCCCGGGGCATACAAAATAATCCGGGTCAAGCAGCTTAATGTCCATTGGCATATTTCCGGCAGACTGGGAGCCATCCACCAGTACTTTCACACTATTCTGCCTTGCTATGTTAATTATTCCTTCTATATCCTGTATTGAACCGAAGACATTGGAAACATGATTCACTGCTATAAGTCGGGTCCTGTCATTGATAACAGACCTGATATCCGCAGGGTCGATAAGTCCATAAGTATCGGGTTTGACAACAGAGAGTTCAACACCTAGCTCCTTTAATCGCATCCATGGAAGCAAATTGGAGTGATGCTCAACAAGAGTCACTATGATGTGATCGCCTTTTTGCCATGGAAAACCTCTGGAAATTATATTGATACTTTCTGTTGCATTCTTTGTGAAAATGGTATTTTCAGCCTTAATGTTAAAAAAAGATGCCACTATTTCCCGGGAATCTTCATAGTGGTTTGTGGTTTCCCTTGCAAGCCGGTGGGCTCCTCGTCCATGATTTGCCGCATACTTATAGAAATAATCCAGCATTGATGATACTGCCTGAACAGGTGTCTGCGTTGTAGCGGCATTATCCAGATATATAAAATTATTTAATACGGGAAAGTCTTCCCTGGCGCTAATAACATCATACATAGGAACCAGTATGTGAAGAATATAAAAATAGGTTTTGCAGGCTATTTTGCCTGCACCCCGCCTACCATAAAGCGATAAAGCTCCATTTCCTCGGCGTTGAGTTTATCTGTTGGCACACCGTCAACCACTGTGTGGCAGCTTTTTAAGATGTCGTCTACATTTCTTTTTTTACTTAGCTTTCTCATATCTTTTGCCTCCTGTCTCTCACTAATGTTTTTTTGCCTGGCAATTATTGTATTTTTTATACACATTATGATTTCATACATGTTGTAATTTTATATACATTTCAATAATATTTATTGTTTTGCACAAGCTAAACGTTATTATAGTAACTCATTATATAAATAAGTATCGATGACAGACAAAAAAGAAGAAATCAAGCATTCAAAAGAGATGATACATCAGGTTTAGTTTCCAGGATGCCCTCCCCATCAGTCACTGATCCTTAAGACATGTTTTTTTCAATATCCGATGCATCCGCCTATCCCCAGTATTTAGATCAGTACAAGCGGAAATCCCAACGATCAAATCACCATCAAAATCATTAATATTTTAATTTCATGCAAAACACCATTTACACACTGGAACAGCGACACATAAAATTTACGTGAACTACCCAGACCCTAAAGGGTCAGGGCTTCCTACTCAATAGTAGTTCTCTACTAAGTATCAACAGGCTATCCCCGCATTTCCTGCGGTTTGTTGTATTAATGTCATTCCATAGTTCCGGATATTGATAGCAGTATTGGTGTCTCGATCATGAATAGTCCCACAGGTCCATGTCCATGTCCTGTCATCCAGAGTTAATCCTTTGTTGATTACATTGCAGACAGAACATGTCTTTGAACTGGCATAGAGCCTTGGAATCTTGATAAGTTTCTTCCCAATTTCTTCCGTCTTCTGTTTCAGGATTGTCCTGAACATCCCGAATCCATTATCATTTGTTGATTTGCCAAGTTTTAGACATCCTGCAAGTCCTTTCATGTTGATGTCTTCAATAAATACATAATCATAGTTTCTT
>JAVEPM010000150.1:0-5081 GCA_034008115.1 Methanolobus sp. | reverse complement strand
AAAATATGCAAAGAAAATTTACAAAAGCAGAGAAAAGGGAAAATTTTAGAATATTTGTCGAGAGGACTGTTTACACGCTAGAGGAAGATTACGATGTCAAAACCGATCAGCTCTCAACATATCAATGGAGGATATGGGGGAAAAACTTTTGCATAGACATCTATCCTTCAACGCAAAAATATTTCAGCTTAGATACTAAGCAATGGGGTCAATACGAATCTTTAAATAACCTAATAAATAATTTATGCAAATCAAATTAAAAATTCCAAAAAAGTTAAAATTAGTCGACAGTCTAAACAAAAAATCAATGGTCTGGAGGATTGCTACACACAACCTGATTGTAGGAGAATTTAGAAAATGGGGAAATAAATCGCTTGACAAACATTGGAAAAGAGAGCATACTGGTATTAAAGTAATATCAGTAATAACAAAACAGGAAATATGGATAAAAGGGTAATGAAAATTTGTAAGACTTGCGGAAGAGAAATGAAGATAAAACCATCTCAAAGCCGTAAAGTTATGTGTACGGAATGTGCGTACGAAATAAAGAAAATCCGTAGCAGTGAGAGGTACTGGAGCAAGAAAGCTCCAAATTCAACACGCCATCAATACTGGAAAGGTCGATACCAATCTATGAATAAAATGTTAAATAAAAATTAATCATCATAAAGTTATGAAAAAAGAGAAGGCGGTAAAGGACATACCGAAAAAAAGTCCAAAAAAAGAGTGCGTAGTAATAGAACCAAAACAAGAAATCTCAGTCTACCGACAGCGTGAAGCATCGGTGGAAAATATGATCATGCAAGCGATAAAAGAAGGAACGCCAGTTGAAACGCTAGAGCGTGTCTTGGCTATGCGTGACAAGCTCAAAGCTGAATACGATAAGGAGCAATATGACATCGCAATGTCAGGCTTCCAATCTGAATGCCCAATAATTAAGAGAGTCAAGGAAGGCTCGAAGACAAAAAGTGGACAGCTCGCATTCAAATATGCACCGCTGGAAGTCATCATCAAGGAAGTGCAGCCAACACTGCGAAAATACAATCTGAGTTACAATTTCAAGCCGATCAAGAACGAGCAAGGAAAGCTTACTGATGTACGATGCTACGCAACGCACATCAACGGATACTCAGACTTCAGCGAAATGCCAGTCACAGAGGGTGGAGGAACATCGCTGATGAGCGGATCGCAAATATCTGCGGCAAGCATAACATTCGCAAAGAGATATGCATTCTGCAACATCTTCGGAATAGTAACTGAAGAGGAAGACAACGAGAATCAACTTCCAAAGGACGTGCAATCGGAACCGGCAGTAATAAGCAGACTTCCAATCATCAAGCAGATGATCAAGGATGCCGGATACAAAGAAGGAGCAATCGCACAAAAATTCAACGCTCCATCAATCGATGACATGGACGAGCGAACACTGCTAATACTGGAAAAATCCCTCCAAGAAAAGCTCGGAAAGGATTACATTCCAATAGTGAAATAATATGAAAATACATTACATGGAACAACAAACGGACGAATGGTTTGAGGCAAGACTCGGAAAGATGACTGCATCCGAAGCTCAAACAATCGCCGCCAACGGAGTCGGACTGCAGACATACGCCTACAAAGTCGTAGTGGGAAAAATAACAGGCAAAAGTCAAAACTCATTCGCCGGAAACAAACACACGGAAAGAGGAAATGAGCTCGAGCCTGATGCAAGACTATCCTACGAACTTGTGAAGGATGTGACAGTCGAGACGGTTGGGTTCATCGAAGAAGACGAGTACCTCGGATGCAGTCCTGATGGATTAGTGGGAAATGAAGGAGGGCTTGAAATAAAATGCCCGGACGACATCAAATACTTCAAAATGCTGGTGGGAGAAGAGAAGGTGGACGAAGCCTACATATGGCAATGCCACATGAGCATGCTCATAACCGGAAGAAAATGGTGGGATCTACTTTTCTACAATCCAAACTTTGAACAGCGAATGCAAATCTTCAGAATAGAGCCTGACTACATGCGGACAGAAAAGCTCTTAATGGGAATTGCAAAAGGTAAAAAATTAATTAATGAACTTACACAAAAATATGAACAAAGAAGTAGAAATCTTTAAGCCGGGAATCTCAGCTCTCAAAGAGCTGGCATCAAAATTCAAAGGACTCGAAATCAAAGGAGTCGATGACGAGACAGGATACAAGCTGGTCAAAGACGCAAGAAAGGAACTTGGCGACATGAGAATAATGATCACCAAGTTCGGAAAAAGCAAAAGAGAAGAGGCACTGGCCTTCCAAAGAGAGGTGCTGAGGCAGGAAAGAGAGCATCTCGAGATAATAACACCGCTTGAAAGCGAGCTGAAGGCCAAAATCGAGGCCGTAGACGAAGAAAAGAAGAAAGACGAGCGAATCATCCTCCTGCCAAGCAGAAAAGCGATGTTGGGCGAAATTGGAGCAGAAATGACGGATGAGGAAATCCTCTCACTGGACGAAAAGCAATTCTCCGAGATGTACACCGCAAAAAAGATGGAACACTTCGAGGCACAGGAACGCAAACGCAAGGAAGAGGAGGATGCAAAACTGAGAGCCGAGGAATTGGAAAAAGCCAAGGAAGAGGCGGCCAAAAAAGCAACTGAAGAGGCTGAGCGAAAATCCAAAGAAGACTTGGAGCGAGTCGAGAGAGAAAAGCAAGCCGAGATAGACAAAATCAAGCGTGATCAGGAAGAAAAAGACCGCAAGGAAAAAGAGGAAAAAGAGAGAGTCGAAAAAGAAGAGGCTGACAGAATTGCGGCCGAAAAAGCAGACCTAGAAAGAGCGGAAAAAAATCGAAGATATAAAAAATGGCTGAAGGACAAAGAGGTCAATCCTGATGACCCAAATGTAAAAATAGAGAGAGTCGGGAACACATTCGTCCTCTGGATCAAAGCTGACGAGATAACTATTAATTAAAATATCCGAGCAATCGGAAACAAAAACATTATGGCCAAAGCAAAACCAAAGCAACTCCAGCTAATCTATGACGAGATAGCGGAGAAAAAGCAGACCAAAAAAGAACTGCAGGAAATGTACAAAGACGCACTGGAAAGTTCCGATAAGTATGCGGAGCTCAACGAGAAAATCAAGGAACTTAGAGACGAGCAGAAAGCAATCAAGGAGAGAGTGCAATCACAACTCGGAAGAGCGTGGGAGCAACTCGAAGACATAAAGGTCGAGATGGACGCTGACAAAATCAGAATGACAGATGTCGCCCTGAACGACCTGATGAAAGGAGTAACGGTCAGCGTAAAAGACCAATATGAAAACGAGTATGAGCCAGTGTGGAACGTAAGATTTAAGAAGATAAACTAGTATGAAAAAGAAAGAATTAGATCCTCAAAAACTTAAAAAAGCATACTACGATGGAAAGCTGTCACAATTCTTGGATGAAATGATGGCCAATGGAGATGAGATTGACAAACAAGAGATAGAATCTCATCTTGAAGAATTCCAAAAAGAGCGTGATAAAAATCTAAAGGAATTCAAGCGGTACATTGATCAGGAAAGTATTCCAACCGTAGACGTGCTATTCGACAAAAATTCAGATCCAGCACAAAAAGAAGAGTGGGTAAAGAATCGAGACTATGCCATAGCAAGAGCAAGCAGAATCTTAATGGACACAGCTCGGTCAATAGCTCAAAAGCAAGACATTGACGTGCAAAAATTCAGCGACTATGCCCACGAATTGACTGGACTGACATACTTTCTAGATCAGGACGTGGTATTCAAAAAGCGTACATGGAAAATACGCCAAATGGAGATCATGGAAGACTACAGGTGCTCACGTAAAGAGGCCGAAGACCACTCAATGATTACCAATGAGTACGTTGAATACAAGAATGCCTACAATTTAAGGGAGGAAACAGAAAACTTTATCATCAACGCTCGAAAAGAGGTATCAAGGTATCGATAGTCCACTTCTTATCCACTAGGGATAAACCGTAAAAAATGGTAAAATGGAGACAGGCAACCGGAACGCCCAAAGAGCCGGAAGCTTGTCTCCGTGTAAAAATTAACAAAAATATGAAAGAAAAACTAACAAAGGAAGATGTTGGTTTCGCTCAGATCAAGAACGATGTTCTTACTGACGGAAATCTCAGCTTAAAAGCAAAGGGATTGTTTGCATATCTGTACAGCAAACCTGATGATTGGGATTTTAGTGGAGACAGGATGGCTGATGAAAATCTTGATGGCAGGAAATCGATATACTCTGCACTCAAAGAACTTGAGAAAAGCGGATATCTCATAAGGACAAAAAGACCTGATGGTAGAGTTGATTATCAGATATCACACTACAAAAAGCATAATGTCCAAAATGGTCAACAGGCTCAAAAACAGGAAAAAGCCAATTGTCCAAAAAGGTCAATAGGGAAACAGGCAAAAACCGCAGAAATAAGCCCTACTGCCCAAAAGGGACATTTGGGCAGTATAAGTAACACAGATCTTAATATTACAAACAAAGAGTTTGCCCTCACAAAAAAAACAGAAAAGTTTGTTGAAGAATTAAAAGAATCAATGCAAGGTCTGACACTAAATCAAAATCAGATCGAAGAGATAAAGAAATTCGTATCGTACTGGACTGAGCCAAACAAAAGCAAAACAAAGGTACGATGGGAACTTGAGAAAACTTGGGATATGAAGCGTAGGGTCGGAACGTGGATGAGAAACTCCAAAAAATGGGGTGGAGATAATCAACCTAAAGGAATCCGAATATGACAGAACTAGCAAAGAATCTCTACTGCATCCAAATGCGAACCGGTGTAGAAATATGGGTAGAACACGAAAGAGCGGTGAAACTGCAAAACATACTCTCATCCATATCAGGAAGCAAATTCATCCTATTTGAGGAAGAGACAATAAACACTGCAGATATAGTTGGGATATTCAAAGCAGGAACCATGCAAGACCTCACACGCCGAAAGAATGGACAATGGCTATGCGATAAAGGAACGTGGCACCAGCGAGGAGATAAATGCACCTGCGTGTCGAAAGAAGAAAGAGAATATCAACAAAAAAAAGAGCAAGCAATAAAGAACTGCGGAAAGTGTTCGAATGGATGG
>JAVEPM010000035.1:0-32748 GCA_034008115.1 Methanolobus sp. | reverse complement strand
AGGTGTGAAAGTGATGTAGTTGTTATTTCCATGCAGTTGGTTCATCCCCTCAAATGATCTTACTGATGAAATGGAAGAAGTATGTTAAAAAGGTTTAGATTTAAGATGTACCTGCGGAAAGTGAGCTGAATTGAAGGATATGGACTTCTGGAAAGAAAACACATACATGCAGATGGTATTTTTTACATTAGTAAAGAAGCCAACAACATTGATGAAGAAGACTTAGAGCTTCAGAGAGCTCAGACATTCATTGATGAGGAATGTATAAAGCAAAAGATACTGGCTCTGTTTCCTAAAGAAGCAAGGGAATATGGAATTAAACATGGAAGTACGCTTAAAAGAATGAAGGATAGGATTGAGAGTGGTAAGAAATTCAATTTCTGGACAAAGGAGGTGAAAAAACTAATTTTTGTTTAGCATAAAGGTATAATGATCAATTTCTTTTTTTTCATTGAGGCAGCATTTTTTAAATTTTAAACCGGATTCACATGGACACAACTCATTTCGACCAATTTTTGAGTATTTAGAAACTAGTTTCTTCGATATTTTGTAATCCCATAGCTCCCAGGGAGATGAAAATTTTTTTATCAAGTATTTCAAAAGTTCATGGTTATGCTTTTCAGCATTTATAACAGAATATTTCTGGACAGGGTTATCAACAATTGAAACTTCTAATATATTCATATCAGTAACAATTTTTGAACACATTTCTCCATCATATATTTCCCCGTTTTCATGCTCACAACAGTTTCGAGGCGTAATCATTTCATTGCAAATAGAACATCGACGTTTTCCAGTGAATCCAGGACTTATAAATGTTTTATACGGAAATAACGATTGAAGTTTTTCTACATAATTTCGGATATAATCTATGCCAAATTCATCTTTTTCATCGTGAAAATGGTCATCTAAAAATGATATTTGAGTTTCACATTTTTCTAGTGAACACCATGAATCATAAAAATCACCTTCTTTAAGTTGGTTGTATGATCTTATATATTCATCATGAATATGACCAATCGTTTCAAAACACCAAGAGACTTTTGAAATTGAATGTTCAGAATTTTTCACAGCTGTTTTTTTTATTTCCAAAAGTTTTTTCCAATACTCTTCAGGTAAAAGTTGATTCTGTCTCATTTTAAACTGCATTACAGTTTCTCTAGAATTTGAAAATTGAGAAGCATTGTATATTAAATTTTCAACTTTATTCATTTCTGAACCACTCATAATTAAATAAATTACTTAAAAATTTTAGACATTGTTAATTCATATTGGTCTGCAGGTCCTTCATATTTAAACGATTTATTATTTCCGTTTGAGTCAGAAACAATTATTTCACTTTTTATAGTCGTTTTTTCAACTTTAAGCGAATCATAAATATAATTTGTGATCAGACCTACAACTATTGGTGAAACAATAGTTGAAACAATTATAGTGGGAAGGTTTACTAAATCACTATGCTGTGCTAACTCTAGATAATCTTCGTCTTTTGTAGCTATATCTAACTTGATTTCTTCTGGGGCTTTTTGTTTCAAGTAACGAAATAATTCTGATGTACTAACAGGAAATATATTTTTGTTTGCGAATTTAAATTTATCATCAGTATCTATGGGGATATCATAAGGTGCAACTAGAATATTTGCTAGTGCGATCTCATCTTTAAATGAGGAATCTTCAGTGCAACTGTTGATGACAGAGCTAAAACTAGTATCTGTCAGTTCTTCCGTAAAATTTATTTCAGCTGTCTCCATGATATGCAATCCTTTGACTCATTACCTACTTCAAATTATAATTATTACTATTTTATCCTATGTTCTCGATATTATTGTGGATTTTTAAATAAAGTTGTTTTTTAAAAATATAAAAAGCAAATATCAACATAATCATAAAACCGTTGCGTTTTTTGGTTATTACTATTACCCAATAACGCAGTTCTGGCATTCAGATTCGAACCAAATCAGTAATATATTTCAGAACAATTTGTCAAGGAAATACTGATGAACTCTTGTATCAACGGTCAATTCTGGATGAAAAGCCAGTGCCAGAACGTTTCCCTGTTCTGCAGCTACAACCATGTCATCGATCTTTGCCAGGACTGTAACATCCTCTCCAGAGTCAATAATCCCAGGTGCTCTAATAAACACCGCGTTATATGGTGTATCCAGAAACGGAAGTTCAAGCTCGATCTCAAAAGAATCACGTTGCCTTCCAAAAGCATTTCTGTTGACCCTGATGTCCATAAGACCAAGAAGGTGTTGATGTGTTTTTATAACCTGTTCATCGCCTGCGGTTGCAAGCAAGATGAGACCTGCACATGTGCCCATTATTGGTTTGCCAGCTACATTCATTTCTTGTATCTCATCTGCGATACCTTCACGTATCAGCAGTTTTCCAAGGGTCGTGCTTTCGCCACCTGGAAGAACAAGTGCATCACATTCAGGAACAATGCCCTTATGTTTGATCGTAACGATCCCGGCTTCTTCACCACGCTGTGCTAACGCTCTTTCAAGAGCTTCAACGTGTTCAGAAACATCTCCCTGAATAGCAATAACACCAATTAACATAAAAATCCCGTATTAAAAAAGTGGGATGGAATTACCATCCACGATTCTGCAAAATATCTGCTTCGCAAATGGAATCAACACTGATACCTTTCATACCTGTGCCAAGACCCTTTGATACCTTTGCAAGCACTTCAGGATTGTCGTAGTTGTTAACAGCCTCAACAATAGCCTTTGCCATGAGTTCAGGATTCTCTGACTTAAAGATTCCAGAGCCTACAAACACACCATCTGCACCCATGCGCATCATAAGAGCTGCATCTGCTGGTGTTGCAATACCACCTGCTGCAAAGTTTACAACAGGAATGCGCTGCATTTCTGCTGTTTCAATTACAAGTTCAATTGGAGCTTCAATGTCTCGAGCAACAGCAATGAGTTCTTCCTTGCTCATGCCTTTTAACATACGAATCTCGCCAAGTATCTGCTTCATGTGCTTTACGGCTTCACTGACATCACCGGTTCCAGCTTCACCTTTTGTGCGTATCATTGCAGCACCTTCGTTAATTCTGCGAAGTGCCTCACCAAGGTTTCTTGCACCACAAACAAATGGCACAGTGAACTGGGTCTTGTCAATATGATAGCTATTGTCAGCAGGTGTGAGCACTTCTGACTCATCAACCATGTCAACACCAAGAACCTCTAATATTTCAGCTTCTACAAAGTGGCCAATACGTGCTTTTCCCATAACAGGAATAGTTACAGTAGAAATTATATCTGCAACTATCTGAGGATCTGCCATTCTGGCAACTCCGCCTTCCTTTCTGATATCTGCAGGCACTGTCTGAAGTGCCATAACAGCAACAGCCCCAGCATCTTCTGCTATCTTTGCCTGCTCAGGGTTTGTGACATCCATGATCACACCGCCTTTTGCCATCTTTGCGAAGCCGCGTTTAATAAGCTCTGTACCGTGTCTTAATTTTTCAAGTTCCATATTATCATCCTGAATTAGTTATACAAATTTTATGCCTAGCTATTCAGATTACTAGATAAAGTTAATGCTTAAAAGCATTAGCATCTAGTCTTCTTCAGCTTTTAATCTTGCCACTCCAACAACTGTATCGCTGGCTCGAACATCCATTATCTTAACTCCTTGTGTGTTTCTTCCCTGAACACGAACACTTTTCACTGGAATACGGATGATGATGCCTTCGGAACTCGTCAGGATTATGTCGTCATCTTCGTGGACTGCTTTGACATTGATTACCGGTCCGTTGCGCAGACTTGTAACAATGGTTATAACACCACGGCCGCCCCTGTGCATTGACCTGTATTCCCCAAATTTCGTTCTCTTACCAAAACCATTCTCGGTTACTGTGAGAAGTGAGGCGCTTTCATCAACAATATCAAGGCTGACCACCACATCACCAGCTTCCAGATTCATCCCCCGGACACCTCTGGCACTGCGACCCATTACACGTACTTCGTCTTCAGAGAATCGTATCGCTTTGCCATGTCTTGAAACCATAACCATATCTTTTAAGCCGTCAGTAAGAGCCACATTCACAAGTTCATCATCTTTAAGAAGACTTATAGCAATTATACCCTTTTTGCGTGGGTTGCTGAAATCGGATAAGCGGCTCTTCTTGACCGTACCCATACGTGTAGCCATGAAGAGATAAGCATCCTCTTTGAACTCACTTACAGGTATCATGGCTGTTATAAATTCACCGTCACCAAGTTCAAGCAGGTTAACAATGGCCTTGCCACGAGCCTGTCTGCTGCCTTCCGGTATTTCATACACCTTGCGCCAGTGTACCCGTCCATGATTAGTGAAGAACATGATATAATCATGCGTTGAGGCAACGAAGATGTCAACCACGAAATCCTCATCCTTGGTATCCATACCGATAACACCTTTTCCACCTCTGTGCTGCTGGGAATATGTATCCACAGGAAGTCTCTTGATATAACCACTGTTAGTAATGGTCACTACCATATCCTCTACAGGAATCAGATCCTCATTTTCCAATTCCTCTTCAGATGCTTTAATAGCGGTCCTACGTCCATCACCAAAGCGCTCCTTCAGGTCTTCCAGCTCTTCCCTGATAATGCCATACTTCTTTTCATCACTTTCAATGATATGTTTTAATTCAGCAATTCGCTTGATAAGTTCATCATACTCATCATCGATTTTTTGCCTTTCAAGACCAGTGAGCTTCTGCAGGCGCATATCCAGAATAGCCTTTGCCTGTATCTCATCAAGGCCAAATCTGGAAATGAGTCCTGCCTTTGCATCTTCCACAGCTTTGGAAGAGCGTATAAGTGATATGACCTCATCCAGATGATCCAGAGCAATCTTCAAACCTTTCAGTATATGTGCTCTGTCCTCTGCTTTTTTTAGTAGGAACTGTGTGCGCCTCAGAATAACGTCAATGCGGTGTTCCAGATAGATCTCCAGCATTTCTTTTAAGTTAAGCTCCCGTGGCACATCATCCACAAGTGCAAGATTGATAATACCAAAGGTTGTCTGCATCTGGGTATGCTTGTAGAGCTGGTTCAGTACTACGTTTGCATTGGTACCACGGCTCAGTTCCACAACAACACGTATTCCGTCACGATCAGATTCATCACGCAGGTCTGTTACACCAATGACCCTCTTTTCCCTGACCAAGGACGCTATATCCTCAATGAGTTTTGCCTTGTTGACCTGATAAGGGAGCTCTGTGACAATTATACGGTACTTGTCCTTTTTCATCTCATCTATTTCAGCAACAGCTCTAATCCGTACTTTTCCACGACCTGTCTCATAGGCTGACTTTATTCCCTGGGTACCCATTATGATACCGGCAGTAGGGAAATCCGGGCCTTTGATCACAGTCATCAGCTGAGGGATTGTCACTTCGGAATCATCAATAAGCATTAAAGTTGCGTTGATAACCTCAGTAAGATTGTGAGGTGCCATATTGGTGGCCATGCCCACAGCAATACCAGTGGAACCATTGATGAGGAGATTTGGAAGTTTCGCCGGAAGTACGACAGGCTCCTGAAGAGAACCATCATAGTTAGGGCGTGTGGAAACTGTTTCCTTATCAATATCCTGAAGCATCTCATCGCATATCCTGTCCATGCGAACCTCAGTGTAACGCATGGCAGCAGCAGAATCACCGTCAATTGAACCGAAGTTACCCTGTCCATCTATGAATGGATATCTTAATGAGAATTCCTGAACCATTCTGACAAGGGAATCGTAAACTGCAGTATCACCATGTGGGTGGTACTTACCAAGAACGTCTCCCACTACACGGGCGGACTTCTTGTAAGCTTTGTCATGGGTGATACCTGCCTCTTTCATGGCATAGAGTATCCTGCGGTGAACCGGCTTCAGGCCATCCTTTGCATCAGGTATTGCACGACTCACAATTACACTCATTGCATAATCCATGAATGATTTTTTCATTTCATCTTCAATGAGAATAGGGATTATCTTTTCACCTGTATCCGTTGGCTGGATATCAAAGAGAGCCTCATCTTCGGATGTATTTGATGGATCATCATCCCGAACATTTTCATTATCAATATTATCTGCCATTTATTCTCACCTCATACATCCAGATTAGCAACACCTTTTGCATGTGCCGTGATAAACTGCTTACGTGGAGCTACCTCATCCCCCATCAGGACTGTGAATATCTCATCTGCAGCTACCGCATCTTCCATTGTGACCTGTAACAGTGTCCTTGTATCAGGGTTCATTGTCGTTTCCCATAGTTGTTCAGGATTCATTTCTCCAAGACCCTTGTAACGCTGAAGAGTTACATTCTTTTCACCGATCTCTTCTAACTTTAATTCAAGCTCGCGGTCAGAATAGACATAATAGTCTGCTTTACCTTTCTTCACACGATAGAGAGGAGGTTGTGCAATGTAGACATAACCGGCATCTATCATGGGTTTCATGTATCTGAAAAGTAATGTAAGTATAAGTGTTCTGATATGTGCTCCATCAACATCAGCATCCGTCATAATGATGACTTTGTGATAACGTGCCTTCTCAATGTCATAATCATCACCAATACCAGTTCCCATAGCTGTGATAAATGAAATGATCTCAATGTTCTTGAGTATCTTTGCCAGACGGGATTTCTCAACGTTGAGGATCTTACCTTTGAGTGGAAGAATAGCCTGATATTTTCGGTCCCTTCCCTGTTTAGCTGAACCTCCTGCAGAGTCTCCTTCCACAAGATATAGTTCACTGAGTGATGGATCCTTTTCGGAACAATCTGCAAGTTTTCCAGGAAGTGTACCTACATCAAGGGCACTCTTTCTCCTTGTGAGTTCCCTTGCTTTCTTTGCAGCTTCCCTGGCACGTTGTGCATCCAGTGCTTTTTGCAGTATGATATTGGCAACTTTAGGGTTTTCTTCCATATATTCTGAAAGTCCCTCTGAAACCATGGAGTCTACAATTCCTTTGACCTCGCTGTTACCCAGCTTCGTCTTGGTCTGTCCTTCGAATTGTGGCTCTGTTAATTTAACACTTATAATGGCGGTCAATCCTTCACGAATATCTTCACCTGAGAGTTTCAGGTCACCTTTAGCAAGGTTGTTCTTTTTGATATAATCATTAGCAACCCTTGTAAGTGCTGATTTGAAACCAACAAGGTGAGTACCACCTTCTTGGGTATTTATATTATTAACAAAAGAGTAAACATGCTCGGCATAGCTATCCGTGTACTGCATTGATATTTCGACAATAGTATCATCTTTTGTCCGCTCAAAGTATATAGGGGAATCATGAAGCACATTCCTATTGCTGTTCAGGTGTTCGACAAAAGAAACAATACCGCCTTGGTACTCAAATATTTCTCCTACTGGCTCCTCTTCCATATTATTTGCTATATTTATCTTTAAACCTCGGTTAAGAAATGCAAGTTCACGCATTCTTGTTGCCAGGGTATCATAAGTAAATGTGATAGTTTCAAATATTGTAGTGTCCGGCATGAAAGTGGTTTTTGTTCCTGTGCTATTGGTCTCACCAATCTCCAGTACGTCCTCTACAGGCTTTCCACGTTCATAACGCTGGTAATACACTTTACCATCACGCTGGACCTCAACTTCCATCCATTCAGAGAGTGCATTTACAACTGATACACCAACTCCGTGAAGACCACCAGATACTTTGTAAGTATCCTTGTCGAACTTACCACCTGCATGCAGAACAGTCATAACGACTTCAAGTGCAGATTTTTTGTACTTAGAGTGTATTTCTACGGGAATACCTCTTCCATTGTCCTGAACGGTGATAGTTCCATCATGATTTATCGATACATCTATCTGTGTACAGAATCCGGCAAGTGCCTCATCAATACTGTTGTCCACTACCTCATATACAAGATGGTGAAGGCCCCTGCCATCAATACTTCCAATGTACATGCTCGGCCGTTTACGAACTGCTTCAAGTCCTTCAAGTATCTGAATGTTACTTGCATCATAAGCCTGTTTTTCACTCATTTAAATACAGCTCCGTGAAAAATTCATAATTACCACATAACAAATTTAATCAAATATGCCTAAAACGTATGCTCAGTCTACCATCAAAAATACAGTCTAAGAAATATTTATTTTGAATCTCTAGGTTCTTATTTTTATCTTTGACATCTGGCATTCCATTATGCATTCATGCTTATTAAATGTTTATATAAATTTGTTTAAAAAAGTGGAAGAATAAAACTTTTGCAGTCTTTTGAGGGTAAAAAATATCCATATTTGATGTTGAATTATTTTTTAAAAACCTTGTTTAATTATTAAAAACAAAGGTAACGTTGAATCAAATATTATTGCGATACGAGATTGCAAATTCAATAAAAAAATAAATGGACAGTTACGTCCTTTATTGTTTTCTTGCTGCATAATATATATTGCCAACCGGTATGCAAGTGGCAACTATATAGACAAGTGTTCCTATGACAGGTATCGCACTCACCAGCAGCAGGACAAACATTCCCAGTGCCACCTCGATCCATGGTTTTGATTTCTTATCCATTTTCATGAACAAATACTTTCCAAGCCATATACCAGTGAATATCCTTGCAATGTAGAGGCCTGCAAATATCAATGCCATGAGTATCAGTCCAAGAGGTATGCCTATCACCGTGATAAGTAACATGAATGCGATTATCATGGATGCTATAAACATTGCAAGACCGGTGAGAAATGTTTTTCCTGGTATTTCAGGAGTCTTAGAAGCTATATTCTGAATATATTCCGGGCAGATCTTTATTCCCAGAAGGCCTATCAGTACAAGTGAAAGATATCCTATGAACCATGAAAGAATGGAAAATTTGCTATTACCCTTTTCATTATATTCCACCTGAAGGAAGGAAGTCTCTTTTCCTACTGCTCCTGCAGGAACACCTGCACTTTGAGGGCTTCGGTATTTAAGGTTACCAGTGATGTATGCATCTGGCAGTACTATAAGTTGTCCTGTACTCAGGTCAACATTTCCACCAACTGCAGCACCTAATGTAACTTCACCACCTGAACCTGTGACATTTCCACCCACATCTCCAAGAAGGTTTAACTGACCTGATGCAGATACAAGGTCACCACCAATGGAGCCGGTATTGGACAGTATGGTGTCACCTGAAAGTGATATAAGGTCATCCTGGATTGTTCCATCAATTATCAGTGTTCCGGCTGCAACCCTGACATCATCACCAACGTTGCCTGTTATGCTAACGTCCCCGGCTACAACTATCAGATCCTGTGTTATATTCCCCTGGACAACTACCATGCCACCGGCTGCTATAACGTCCCCAATAACTGTTCCCTTGATTATGATATTGCTGCCAGCGACATACACATCGTCTTCTATAACATCGTCTATGATTATTGTACCCGCACCTTCAATTATCGTGAAAGCTGATGCAGGATAACTAAGTACAAAGAAAATTACAAGTAGTCCTAACAAAATCCTAAACTGTGTTCTTATATTAAACTCCCCTTTCAATTGTTCTGCCCCAATATGCATTGTATCTAATGGATTAAATGACTTATGAGGATTGATTATAGGAGTCTTTGTTGATGGCTATAATTGTGGATGTAAGCAGATAAAACCGTGAGAAAGAATCAATAATTGCAGGAATAATAAATTCTATACTACCCAGGACCTTTCCTAAAATAAACACTTATGTACTTTCACTCAAGATTAGTCCTGAACAGGATGAACAGATCAGAACTCCTAAGTGAGCTTAAAAAAGAAGCTCGATACATCTCTAATGAGGATTTGAGCCTTGCCAGGACTGCTGTCATGGAAGCTGCAAAACACGTTCCCAAACCGTACAAGAAGATCTATTCATCAGATTATTTCACTTTCCTTTACGAGAGCTTTCTCAGGTTGAAAAGACATGGAGAGGTTCTGGACGATGAAGAAATTAATGTAATGGACTACAATTCCCTTCTGGATAGCATAAAGGATAAAAGTACTTCCCCAGACAGAAAAAGAGAGGCTTTTACAAGACTGAGCAGTCTTGTGCTTCCATATCTTGTATTCATCGTGAGAGAGCCACTGCATCCTGTAGGAATGCTTTTCCCGGGAGGTGCGAAGATAATACAGAAAGATTCGCATTATTATTGTCCAGTCAAGGATAAGCAAGCAGAGACAAATATCTCATTCTGTGAGTTCTGTATCTGTAAGGACAGTTCTGAACTGGAATGAATGACAGAATGATTATATGGAAAAAAGGTTGCAGATTGTCAATTTTATGAGAAACATCACGGCTTTTAATTATCGATATGAAGAAAAAAAGTTTAGCACCTTATTCTTTTTTATCTTTTCGGACCGTGCCGGCTTCGCCGGAGCCCTCCAGGATGTTCTTAGCTATTCATGCCTTCTGATCAGTAAAGCTTGTTGTTTCCTTGTCTTGTGTTTCTGATAGTCCTACAAAAGGTCATTGACAAAAAACAGTACAAGCACCCGCCGCAGGCGGAACGTTCCTCCACTACTATCTTGAAGACTATTGAAATATGCAGTTATTGAAAAATGCTGAGTTCAAAGTTACAATTAGAAGGATTCTACAGAGCTGTTTACTAAAAATGAAAAATAGAAAATATTGCCTGAAATTTTAGTTCAGGCTTCAAATGAAAGTGCATTTGTGGGACATGCTGTAATACATCTTCCGCACTTGATACAATCAGGTTTCTTGCTGTTGTTATGGACTTCAAGCTGCATTGGGCAACTCTTATCGCACTTCTTACAGCTGATACACTTTGATTCATCGAGCTTCAACTCGTACTTATGACCACCGATGAGGTTCTGGACTGTTCCCATGGGACAGAATGTACACCATGTACGAGGGCTGATACGTACCCCAATGACCAGTGCAATGCTGCTTGTTATGATGCAACTCATGACAAGGACCATACCTATCTGGTTGACAAGTCCCTGTGTAATGAGCAATCTATATCCCATAAACCCCATCATAATAAGGAAAAACGGGACTCTGACCCAAAAGCTTCTAAGAATTGCAGGTATCTTTTTATTGCGTGTTATTTTGCCAACCAGAAAATCGTTGAAACTTCCCCTGGGACAGAGATTTCCGCAGAACCATCTTCCCCTGAAGTAGCCTGATATCAGTAGTGTTGCAAATACCAGTAGCAGGAAATATCCGAGCAACGGGAACCACAGTCCTGCAATAGATACGATAATGACAAGTATTCCGAGATATGGTGTAATTTTTAGCACTTTTTCACCCTTTATAATGATGTTTTTAAATTTGATCAGTTGAAATTAGTATGCGAAACCGTTAGTTTCACTGGTTCTCATCTGCCCAGGACTGGAGTTCACTGTCAACTCGTTTGACCCAGCTGTTCACAATTTCCATAACAAGTTCATGGATCTCCTTTTTGCTACGTACCTTGTAAACAAAGAAGTATCCTCCGCCGTCCATGTTGTTCTGGGACCGAATGAGTATCTTCCTTTCATAGAGTTTCTTTACACTTCTCTGGACAGTTGACAGGTTAAGTTCGAGTTCTTCAGCTATGCTCTCTGTCGTAAGCCAGGTCTGGCCATACTGAAGAAAATATTTCAATATATGAAGTTCAGCTTTTGTAAGGTTCAGGCCACATTTGATGACAGCTTCGATCTCAAACTTTTTGCAGGCAAAATCAATCATGCAATACCTCTATAATTTGGCAGTACTGTAATAAGGTGTCAGTTGTATATAAAGGGTTGTAAGTACTGCTCATAACTGTAAAAAAATAGAAGTACTAAAAAAAGTTGAATGGAAAATTATCTGTATCCACCTATGAGTCTGTTGATCTCTTCACTACCAATGATTCCAATTATCTTATTCCCATTGTCAACTACCGGAAGGGCGGAAATTTTATTATGTTCCATCTTCTTTGCAGCACTTTCAATATCCTCGTTCTCTTTTGCTGTGAGGACGTTCTTTGTCATTATTTCACTGAGTATCTTGCATTTCAATGCCACTGCTTTGGATATGTCCCATGAGGTAACAATACCCATCAGCTCATTAGTTTCATTAACCACAGGCAGGTGGGTTATTCCTTTTTCAAACATCACCCTTGCAGTTTCCTCAATGCTGATGCCCTGTCTTATTGATATAATGTCCGTTTTCATCAGATCAGAAACAATGCTGTGTGAAAGGAAATTACCTATCAGGTAACCTAATTGTCCAGATTCCAGCAGAAATGCATCGTGTCCAAAGCTAGACTCAATTTCCCTGTACATCACATCCAGATCATTTGCACTCAATGCAGAAACTATCTCTCTGGATTGGTATGGCGGATACAGCCAGTCAGAACTGACAGCAACAACAAGAAATTTTGCTTTTGCAGCCTTCATTCCCTCTATCAGGGAGCCCTTTTTGGACAGGTCGAAATAATCCAGTGCCTTGGAAATGTAGAGATAGGAATTTGCATCAAAGCGTCTTGTAAATGACTGCCCCTGGTAATGCAGGTAACTCTCAACCTCAAAATCAAAACCAAGCTTGTAATCATATTCTTCCTTATCCTGTAGTTTCCTTCCGAATTTCTGATGCATGGCGGCGTCACTGAGGTATGTTATGTGCCCTATCATCCTTGCCAGCGCTAATCCGTGTGTGGGTGCAGGTCCGCCGTAGTAGTCACCGTTATTCCAGTTCGGATCGGATATTATAGCTATCCTTGCAACCTCGTTGAATGCTATCTGTTGAGGCGATGAACGGGCTGTGGTTGCAATGGCTATTGCTTTTGTCACGTAGTCAGGATATGAGACTGCCCATTGTAGTACCTGCACTCCTCCCATTGATCCGCCAATAACTGCGAAGAGCTTTTGTATTCCAAGATGGTCCACAAGCTCTTTCTGTGCTTTCACCATGTCGTTAATAGTGATGAAAGGAAAATCTTTTCCGTACTGTTTACTGGTTTCTGCATTTATGGATGAAGGACCTGTTGAGCCCTTACACCCTCCAAGCACATTGGAACAGATAACGAAATACCGATCTGTATCAATGGTCTTGCCCGGTCCGATGAGTATATCCCACCATCCTGATTTGCTATCTCCTTTATGCAATCCTGCAGCATGTGCATCTCCTGTGAGTGCATGGCAGATGAGAATAGCATTGCTTTTATCGGGATTCAGTTTTCCATAGGTTTCATAGGCCAGATTTACATCCCGGAGTTTTTCACCATTTTCCAGTACAAGTTCATCAGGCAAGTTGAAAACCTGAGTTTCAACAATGCCTATGTTCTTTTTTTTCATAGTTTCTGCGACCTTTCCAATGCCTGGCTGATGTCCTCTATTATATCTTCAACGTCTTCAAGTCCCACTGAGATTCTGATGAAATCATCGCTCACACCAGTGGACTTTCTCTCATCTGCTGTCAATTGCTGATGTGTAGTTGAAGCCGGATGGATCACCAGTGTCTTTGCATCACCTATGTTTGCCAGATGTGATAGCAGTTCAACACTGTCAATGAACTTTTTTCCGGCTTCCAGGCCGCCTTTTATTCCAAAGCCAAGTATTGCCCCGTATTTTCCGTTAAGGTATTTTGTGGCCAGTTCATGGCTGGGGTGGTCCTTAAGTCCTGGATAGTTCACCCATTTAACGTCAGGATGCTCATTAAGGAATTCTGCTACCTTCAGTGCGTTGCTACTGTGCCTTTCAACCCTCAGTGGCAGTGTTTCCATTCCCTGCAGGAAGAGGAATGAATTGAACGGACTCAGTGCAGGTCCGAGATCACGAAGAAGATGTACCCTCATTTTGGTAATGAAAGCAATGTTCCCAAGTTCTGGGAAATCACCAAATCTTTCCCAGTATTTCAAACCATGGTAACCCGGATCAGGTTCTGTTAATCCGGGGAATTTCCCGTTGTCCCAGTTAAAATTACCGGAATCCACGATCAAACCACCAATTGAAGTACCATGTCCTCCAAGGAATTTGGTTGCCGAAAGTACAACGATGTCAGCACCAAAATCAATAGGTCTGGTGATACCAATGCCTACTGTATTGTCAACTATGAGCGGTATGCCGGCATCATGTGCTATCTTTGCTATCTCTTCAAGGTCTGGTACGTCAAGCTTCGGATTTCCAATTATTTCAGCGTAGATTGCTTTTGTTTTTGGAGTGATGGCCTTTTTGAATTCTTCCGGTTTTGTGGAGTCCACAAAATGTACTTTTCTTCCAAGTCCCGGAAAAGTATTATTGAATAACTGATATGTTCCACCGTAGAGATTGTTGGCTGCAACGATCTCATCTCCCAGTCCGGTAACTCCAAGTGTTGCAAGAGTAATAGCAGACATCCCAGAAGAAACAGCAAGTGCACCAGTGCCTCCTTCAATTGCAGCGACCCTTTTCTCAAGGACATCGCTTGTAGGGTTCATGAGTCTGGTATAAATATTGCCAAATTCTTTCAGCCCAAAAAGGTTGGCTGCATGTTCTGCATCCTTGAACGTATACGATGCTGTCTGGTAGATTGGTACGGCACGTGACCCTGTTGCAGGATCTACTTCCTGTCCTGCATGCAAAGCCAATGTGTTGAATCCAAATTTCTTCTTGTCCATGTTGTTTCCTCTTGTATTATCTCATGCACAACGTTGTTGTGATATTACCTAATGGATGTCGTTTTATATAAAATATTGTATAAACGATATAGATATTATAACCTCGGGTTATTAAGATACGAGTTTTGTTTTTTAGTATTCCTTATAAAAAAGAAATCCGCACTTCTAAATTGAATAAAGAATAAAAACAGCCAGAAGCCATGAATTAAAATAATGTTTTGAATACTCCAAAAGCTATTTGCTTTTAGCTCAAATCCAGTTGAATTCTTCCTGTAGTAACAGTAACCTTGAAATTCAGGTATTTTGCGAGATCAAGGATCATTGTTGTCTTACTGCTATCTGTTGCTACATAGCAGTAGTTCTTTCCTTGGGATAAATGGGTATTCTAAAAATAAATTTGCTGCCCTTTCCCGGTTCGCCTTCCACCCATATATTTCCACTTTGCAGTTTCAGATATTCTTTGACAAGTACGAGTCCAAGACCGGAACCTCCGTATCTCCTGGTATTGGAACCATCGACCTGTACAAAGGGATTGAAGATCCGTTCTTTATCTGCATCTGCAATTCCTATGCCTGTATCCTCTACAAAAACCTCAAGATCCTCATCTTTTATCTTAATATATATGCTAACAGTTCCATTTTCAGGTGTGAATTTATAGGCATTTTCCAGAAGATTGTAGACTATTTCTTTGAACTTGCCAGCATCCGCAGTTACCTCAGTGACATTTTCATCAATGTTGGTATTTACAGTGATCTTCTTTTCAAGAGCCAGCTTTCTTGTAGCTCTGACAACTTCTTCAACGCACTCAACCGGATCAAAGGCTGAAAAAATGAGCTTCATGCCATTTGATTCTATCTGTGCCATATCAAGTACGTTATTTATGAGGACCAGAAGTTTGTATCCTGCGTCGTTGATCCTTTGCAAATATTTCCTTTGTTCAGCATTAAGTTCTCCGACATCCTGGTCCATCATAACATCCGAATAACCTATTATAGAATTAAGTGGGGTCCTTAATTCATGATTCATGTTTGCCAACAATTCATTTTTACAGCGGTTTGCCTCCTCAGCAGCTATCCTTGCCAGCAGCATCTGTTCCTCTGTTTTCTTCCTTTCAGTTATATCTGCAAAAGTGCCAATTGCTCTTTTAGTTCCTTTTTTCTCATTGAATGTAGCTCCTTTTGCCAATACCCATCTCCATTTTCCCGATTTTGAAAGCATTCTTATCTCAGAAGAGAAGGACTTCCCTTCTTTTACAGATTTTACGATCTCTGGAAGTACGTCCTTGCGGTCTGCTGGATGTATTAGTTTTTCCCATACACCAGGAGAAATTGAAAACTCCCTGTCCTGATATCCAAGCATCGTATATGAGTTGGGACTAAAGTAAAATTCATCCTGCACCAAGCCCCAGTCCCAAAAACCCTGTTCTGAAGCCATCATTGCAAGTTTGAGCCTTTCCTCACTTTCTTTGAGTGTCTCTTCTGCGATAATTCTCTTGGTAATGTCCCTTGTGGTTCCGTTGATCGCAACAGGTAATCCATCATCTCCACGCACTATTTTTGCCAGAATCTCAACAGGTATTTTATCTCCGTTTTTTTTCATCATTTCAGCCTGGAAGACAACTCCTGGATTGCCGGCAGTTCTTTCAAGTCCTGCCTTTATGTAATTCGTCATCATTGTGAAATTCTTTTCATCACAATGGTCACTTAATTTTGAGCCGATCCATTCTTCCGGTAAATAACCGAACATGGAATAAATTGAGGGATTAACATATATAAAAACTAGATTCATATCCATTAACCATACACAATCCAGGGTGTTTTCAGCAAGGAGTCTGTACTTTTTTTCGCTTTCCATTAGTGCGTCTTCGGTTTTTCTTTTCTCGGTAACATCCACAATAGAACCCATGAAAGCAACCGGTTTACCTGAATGGTCTTTAATGATAGTCGTAGATATCCAGGCAGGGAATACAGTACCATCTTTTCTAAGAGCCCGACGTTCACTCTTAAATCCCAGATCTTTCATTATTTCTAATATTTCAGTTCTATCATACTGAGTATCAAAGAATTCCTCAACATTTCTTCCAATTACCTCTTCCTTGCTCTTATATCTCCACATTTTTAAAGCAGCGTTGTTTACATACCGCAGTCTCCCATCAAGTTCCATAAGTGCCATACCATCTATATTAGCTTCTATGGCCTGGTCTTTTATTTGAAGTTCCTCTTCTGCTTTTATTGTTTTAGTTATATCAAGAGTATGTCCCACCATTTGCACGGCCTGACCGGTTATATCTTCAATTACCCAAAGAGATAAAGAGCCGATAAGTGATTCTCCGTTTTTGCGTTTCAAACGGACCTGTTTTTGCAGATACTTTTTCGAAAGAAGAGGCTCAATAATATCCTTATTCAGAATTTCAAGGTCATCATTATGATAAATTATGGATATATGCTTCCCTACTGTTTCCTCATGGGTAAATCCAAAGATCCTTTCAGCACCCTTGTTCCAGCTTGTTATAATTCCTTCCATGTCAGTCGAAATAATTGAATAAGGGGATTGCTCAATTATCTTTGACATAAATTCCAGAGATTCAGCTGCATGCTTATTTTCAAGGAGCACGTCTTTTTTCTTTATGGCTTCTTTTATTGCAATGGGTAATCTGTTGATATGCTCTTTTAGTACGTAATCTGTTGCTCCTGCTTTTATGGTAGCGACGGCAATTTCTTCATTTATAAATCCCGTTAGAATTATAAAGGGAACAGTGTTATCATATGTAAGCGAGTATTCAAGTGCCCGCATCCCATCAAATTCAGGAAGAAAATAATCAGAGATTATGATGTCCGGTTTGAATTCATATAAATCTTGTAAGAATTCATTTTCATTTCGTGCTAAGCATATCTCAAATCGGATTCCACAATCCTTTATTTTCCTCTTAGCTAATTCCAGGTCTTCAGGTACATCTTCAACAAACAATATTTTTAAAACCTGATCATCTTTCATTTGATTCCCCATTTTCAACCAAATATTTTAGAAAATACAAAGTCAAAACCCCTTAAAGTCACCACTTTAAATTTGCAGTTGACAGCAATCTCAAATTACTAAATTACTGATTAATATATTCTGTAATTGTTACTCACAATAATATTTGAGTTAATAGTTAATAAGTATAGGCATTAATAATTATAAATTCAACATAAAAAAACAAAAATTCTGCGACTATATCAAGATCAGCCCTTTAATGAGGGGGGTCAACTTGTAGTATGACCTCCCATTTCAATATAAATACACAAGCTCATGCATCACTTTCCTGTTGTTGGAGTTTCTTCATTTCCTTTATCTCTTTTATTCTTCTCAATATAACCTCTCCAAGGAAAATAATAAGAGCTGCCAGCAGGAAGTATATCTTCTGGCTCACATTATCACGCACAAGTTTTTCCGATTTACCCTGTGCTTCTTCGAAGAGATTAGCCCTTGCTTCATTTGGAGTAAAGGTATTGCCTCCATGTGCTTTGATAAGTGCGGGAAGGTTCTCGTTTAGTCCTACATCACGATATTCAAGAGCATAGTTAACTGCCACCGGATATCCAGAAAGATCATGAAGACCAATTGGGCTGGGGTCGATAACGGCTTCATATACGTTATTCCCGGTGAGTGAGAGGTCAAGTTCATCCCCGTCAAGTCTCAGTGTGGGTATGCCTTCATCATACATTGTCAGCTCGATCGTAACTGGGGTACCATACCATGTGTCCGGTGCATCCACAACAGCCCCGGTCTCTTCCCTTGGATTACCGATCGCCCAGTTCACGGTTGAGGATATAAGCTTTGAATTGTTATCCGAGTACAACTGTGTGGCCCACATTTTGTCTCCACCCTGTCCGTTATCGGTTGAAAGGGCAGCAACTCTTCCAAGCCCGTATCTCCATGTGGTCAGTACCGGTTTTCCGGTACTTGTAATAATAAGCCTGTCAGCTCCGGCTTTTGGAGTGACATCATTATACCCTGTGATACTGCCATTTATTTCGATGTTTCTGGTGATAAAATGTTTTGTGTTGAGCTCAATAAGGGGATATGTTCCAATATCGGCAGTATCTTCATCCTGAGTTTCCTGAAGGTCTTCAAATTCTATATTTGCTCTTTCACCTTGATCGATATGGAAGTAAGTTCCCCCTACTTCATCCATCAGCTCTTCGGCAAATATGTTACCGTAGACATCCCTCTGGGAAGGTGCACTTGATCTGATATGCACATAATAAAGATTCACACCATTACCAACTATATCTTCTGCGATTACCAGACTTTCATCGTATGCCTGCTCAATACCACCATCAGAAATGATTATGATCTCAAGTTCTCCAACTTCGTTTTCCAGCCATTGCTGAGCAATTGCAAGTCCTTCGTTAAGTGATGTATCACTTGTACTTGCTGGTGTGAGTATTTTCATCTCAGATTCCAGAAATTCCAGATTTGAAGCTGTTCCAAGGAACCTTAGTCCGCCGGATACATCCACACCTTCACTGCCAAAAGCAATGACTCCAAGGTGTGCATCTCTCAGGTTTTCATTGTGGAGTATATTGATGGCGTTTCCCAGAATGTCTGCAATTGTTCCGTGGGCTGCTGTACTCTGGGATATATCCAGTACCAATACAATATTTCTTCCACCGCTCCAATCTGTCGGTTTTGAGAGCACTGGTAGTATCTCTTCTATAGGTGAATCGAGATAATCTCCATAATTATAGGAGCCATCTCCTCCCACAACAACAATACCTCTGCCCTGGTTAAGGTATTCTTTAAGTTCTTTTACTTCGATTTCGGAAAAGGATCTTGCATGAGTGTTGTCAATAACTATTGCTTTCTTATTATCGATATTATCAAGTTCTCCGGAACTTGAAACATCGTAGAGATTTAATAATATGTCTGAAAGTGGGGAGTTTGTCTCAAGACCGATGGCGCGAACAGTAGGTTTCGGGACAACATATACAGATTTATAATATTGATTGTTGATGGGGTCAACGTCAGAGCCGGAAGGTATGATAATAGCTTTTAATGTGTGCGCTCCCAGTTTGGAAAATGTCACCTGTGTTACAGGTATACTTTTCTCACGCTCGGTTTGTGTAACTCTGCCACTTCTTATCAGAGTATCGCCGCTATAGAGCTCATAACTGTATGATATTTCCTGTTCCATTGCCTGGGAGACCACGATATTAAACTGGTTCTTGTTATTTAGAATTATAGTCTTATCGCCTTCTATCTGCACGGTCAGGTCATTTTCTTCCAGTTCTGGCTTGACATAGTAAACAGTAGTGCCAGTTTCCTTTGCAAATTGCAGAGCATCCACCAGTTCTTCGCCTGTGTTGCTGTTACCGTCAGTGACCAGTACTATCTGGTTATCTCCGGTGGAATACTGCATAATAGCATCTCCAAGTGCAGTATTGTCCCCTGTGAGTCGAATGATTGATGTAGATGTTCTGGCGCTCAAGGCTTCATACAGCTCATCTGCTGTACCACTTTTGAATAAATCCATGCTGGCAGTTTCATCTGAAATTATCACAAGGTCCGGATTATCATCTGTCGTTACTCTTGGTACAAGTTCAAAAGGTGATGCAAGAGCCACGATGAGCAAAATAACAACAACTATACGTGAGATAATAAGTCCTTTCTTTGTTCCTTTTTTCAGGAGATAGAAACCTGCAATAAGGGCAGGGACAATCAGCCAGAGCAGCTCTGGATCCTCGAGTCTGACCATCAGAGCTCACCTCTCTTTCTTATTACGAGTAGTTCAAGTACAACAAGAATAAAAACAATTATTATCATATAAATGTCCAGATATTTCTTTGCAGTATATGAGCTGGCACGCACTATTTTAGGTCCATCCTGTGCCTGTGAGCGTTCTATAACGTCTTCTTTAATAGTGGTGTCAGATTCCCTGTCATTATAGAGGTTCACAGCAATTTCCTTTCCAGCCACCTGATAGACACCAGTCTCATCATAAAGAACACGGTTAACAGTCTGGGTACCACTTGGGGTCTTAATATCCTGTTCTTTGGCCAGTGCTGAGATGCTTCCTGTCTTTAGATTATATTCTTGTACACTGCCGGTTCCTCCAAGCCATCCTGCCAGCTTGAACCAGAACACCGGATACTCCGGTTTATTATGGAAATTATTCCAGGCGGCTTCGCCTGTGATGTCACTAATGCCAAGATACACAACAGTCCCATCACCCACAGGAGCGTATGCTAGTATAGGGATATCATCTTCAGTAGCTACAAGAGTTGTGGAATCCCTCCTTGAACTGACATTAAGGAAGCGATACATAGCAACTTCCTCGTATCTCATATCCTCGCTAAGTCGCGTTTCCTGAACAACTTCAAGAGCTACACCATAATCTGCATCTTCTATGGAGCCAGGTTTAACCGGAAGGATTTCTTGCAATTCGATTTTAGCATTTTGAGATGAAAGTGTTTCACTTGCAATGAAAACAACTCTTCCTCCCCCATTAAGGAACTTGTCAAGAGTTGTTATTTCATTACTTGCAAGTGGCCTTTCCTTGTTGGCAATAATTATCATGCTGTTTTTGGAGAGGTCTTCAGGCACGCCTTCGATCTGGTTGAGCTTAATGTTCGGTATCAACGAGAGTGCTACCTGTGAGGGGAGATTATCAACATCTGTTACAAAGAGCAGCTGCCTGTCAGATATCCTTGGTATGGATATGTAGGCAGTGTTATCAACCATAAGGCTGTCATCATCTGTTATTGTCACTTCAGTTATTCCTGTTCCAAGATTAGTTAACTTGAATTGTTTTGTGGAGTGTGCAGGGATATTAAGTGAAACATCATTGCTTTTGCTATTGTCAAGATTCTTTATATCAAGGTCAACGACCTGTCTGCTGTTCATATAATTCTTGACAACCCCGGTATAGTCATATTTGCCATCTACAACCTCTATGTTACCCTGAATGAACCCTACATTGTCAGTTTTTCTGCCAACAGAGACAAACTGCACAGTAAGCCCGTATGACTCTGCCAGATTCATGGCATTGACCGGATCATCACCGTTCCAGTTAGTAAAATCGGACACTACCACAATATTGCCTCCCCCATCAGAGAGCAATCTCATGCCAGTTGAAATAGCACTTGAAAGGTCTGCAACAGTTGCTTTTGCTTTAAGCGTGTCAAGCGTGTCATAGGTTGCCTGTGAACTTTCACTTTCAAGTATTGTAACAGGAGTGCTCTGTGCAAGTATAATGCTGTTCTTCTTACTCACATAATCTTCAGCTTTTGCTATTGCCTCGCCAAACCTGTTGTCAGTCTGCATACTTGCAGATGCATCTATGATAAGTACTGTGTGTTCACCGCTAAATGCCTCCTGTGTTTCAAAAAAAGGCGATGCTGCGGCCAATGCAAGAAGTATTAGTACAAGTAATTGTATAAGGAAAAGTGGATCCTTTATGAATTTTGTAATTGATGTGTAGAAACGTTTTTTCTCTTCCTTTATATCCATGAGGAACATAAGGGATGGGATCTGGACCTGAAGTGGTTTTGGCCTGAGAAGATAAAGAAGGATCAGTGGTATAACACTTACAAGTGCTCCCAAAGCAAGAGGATTATCAAAAGGCATTACAATCTTCTCCTGCTTATGGTATGGAAGAATGCCTCAAATATCGGTATGTCAGTTGTGAAAGTGTAGAATTCGGCACCAACCTTACTACATGTGTCTCTTATCTGGTTTATGTGTTTTGTGAGTTTTTCCTGGTACTCTGTTTTCAGATCTTCACTTATATATGTTTCAAGCTTAACCCCGGATTCGAGGTCTATGAGCCGACTGTGACCATGAATGTTAAGGGCACTCTCTGTTCTGTCAAGCACCTGGACAAGCATCAGGTCATGATCTGAAAAACGATAAATTGCAGATTCGATCTCTTTAGGATCCTGGAGAAAATCAGAGATAATAATCACAAGTGAGCGCGAATGGATTGCTCTCCCGTACTGGATAGTACATTCATCAATGGCCGTTTTTCCACCAGCTTTAACTGTTTCCAGCCGATCGATAGCACGTAACAGGTATTTTCTTCCTCTTCTGGGTTTTGTAATGTCCACATTTTCTGCAAATGTCGATATCGCAAACTTATCGTTGTCCTTGGTAACCAGGTAAGCAAAGCCTGCTGCAAGCATTGTAGCATACTCGAACTTGCTTGGAGAATCTCCGGCAGTATAGTCCATACTTTTACTGGAGTCCAGCAAGATGTGTGTTGTCAGGGATTTATCTTCCTCGAACTGGCGTATGTAGAGTTTCTCAAATCTGGCATAAGCTTTCCAGTCTACAGCTCTAAGCTCATCACCTCGATTGTACTCCCTGTAGCCAACGGTATCCAGACCTCTTCCGCTATGTATTGAGCGTCTGTTTCCTGCATACGCAGTTGACACTCTTTTTCTTACCATGAAGGTAAAACGGTCAAGCTGTCTGAAAAAATCAACATCTATGGTATGTCTCTTTTTGTTCATAGCCAGTTCTCTGCCTGGGTTTTCTGTCAAAGTTATCTTACTTTATTTTCTCAAGCAAGCTTTTGATAACCTGATCAGTACTTATATCCCTTCTTTCAGCTTCAAAGGTAAGAATGATCCTGTGCCTGAGTATTGGGTATGCCATGGCATCAATATCATCTGCACTGACATAGTTGCGTCCCTGTAACAAAGCCCTTGCTTTTGCTGCAAGTATAATTCCTATTGAAGCCCTGGGGGATGCACCATATTCAATGAACTCACTTTTAATGCGTGTCGATATGACGATCTTAATGGCCCTGTTCTTTATATCATCTGCAATTGGTACATCTCTTGTCAGTTTCTGAAGGTCAATAAGTGTGTTCTTATTAAGCACCTTATTAACGGTAGGCATAATCGATTTTGTGTAGCGATTAACGATCTCTATCTCATCTTCGTAGTTCGGATAATCCATAAGAATCTTAAGTAGGAATCGGTCAAGCTGTGCTTCCGGTAGAGGGAAGGTACCTTCCATTTCAATTGGGTTTTGGGTTGCCAGGATGAAAAAAGGCTTTTCAAGAATGAATGTGTCATTACCAACAGTTATTTGCTTCTCCTGCATTGCCTCAAGCAATGCGGACTGTGTCTTTGGGGATGCACGGTTGATTTCATCGGCCAGTACGATATTGGCAAAGATTGGTCCTGGCTCAAACTTGAATTCTTTGCGTCCATCTCTTTCTTCAATGATATGCGTTCCAGTGATGTCAGCAGGCATCAGGTCTGGTGTACACTGTATTCTGCTGAAATTCAAATCCATTGATTGTGAAATGGTTGAAATTGTCAGTGTTTTTCCAAGACCTGGGTTACTTTCCACCAGTGCATGCCCGTTGCATAATATTGCAATTATGATCTGTTCCACTGTAGCATGCTGGCCGACAATTACCTTTCCAACCTCGTTGAAAAGCTTTGCAAACATATCGCCGGCCATTTTGTATGTTTGCGACAGGTCCCTTGAGTTCAGGTCCCTTGAGTTCAGGTCGCTTGCCATTTATTATCTCCTTTGTCTTTGTCCTATGAATGTAAATTATAAATGTAATTTTCAGGTCTTTGCCATCTTTTCAAAATACGATTTGATAACACTCTCATATCCTTCAGGAAGCTCTTCATAATATGCCTGGGATGAAATGATACTTATTTCGTAGGGTGATGACTGGTCAAAGTCCTCATCAGCTTCTTCCGCTTCTTCCGGGTTCCAAAAACCTGCGCCTGTTCCCGGCGGAAGTGTCAGATCGACTTCAGTTCCCTCTACAACAATGATTGCAGTCTCTCCGGTCAGATCCTCATTGTCCGAATCACCATTTTCACTGCTATCGCCATCGATTTCATAAAGGTCATCAGGTTTGTTGTCGTCATCATTTGTAAATGTAATTTTGTCTATCACATCTTTAATATCCTCAGCACCAATAAAATTTGAACGAATATCGTTCTCAACAACATAAACGGTCGTTGGACTTGCAAGCAATATAATTACTACGCCAAAAACCAGTTTTTCTTTTATGATCAATGCCGAAGAAGTAACTTTTGGTGTGATTGATAACACTGTACTCAATAGATCAGACACAATTAAATTATCAAGATTATTATGATTATCATATGCTGTGCGCAATCTTTCATTCAATTCTGGATACTGTTTTTCTATTAGGGTAATTGCTTTTGCTTTGTTATTACGCAAATGTCTGAGGAATGTTATTATAACCGAAACAAAAGCTGCTATGAGTGCCAAAGAAACTGTTTCAAAAGCAATGCTCATTCCCAGCATATCATATGATGTTCCTGCTTTTACTTCGAAACTGTCTAATAAGGGAAAAACTTTGTCTGCATTAAAATAAAAAAGCAGAATATACAGAATAAGTGTTGTGCCCACAAAATCCAGAAGCTTGTATATCCTTCGATATAGTTTAAGTGCAGCTTCCTGTTTATTTACGAAATCCCTGATATCCATGGTGGCACCGTTAATTTTATTCAGTAGATAATAATTATTTATCCATCTAATTTGATTTACAATAAGAATCAAATTTAGGATATGAGCCAAGTATTTTTAACATTGATACGTTGGACTTTATATTAAACATTGCATGTTTTATAATTGTATCGTTTATATTTCCTTCAAAATCGATATAGAAAACATAGTCACCAAGTACTTTTTTAGAAGGTCTCGATTCAATCCTTGTCAGATTGATATCGTTCCTGGCAAATTCACCCAGTATGGCATAAAGAGCACCAGGGCGGTCATGGTCAAGATAGACTATTATAGATGTTTTATACAGGCCATCTTGCTTTTGTTCATCTGAATATTTTTTAACACTTTCAGGAACATTGCTTCTCGTGATTATTACAAAACGGGTATGATTATGCTTCCTGTCCTGGATATTTGGCATGACAATATTTAGGTCATACATGCCAGCAGTTTCGGGTGAAGCAATAGCTGCCATTTCTTCAAACTCTGTGGCAAGTTTTGCTGCATGGGATGTACTTCCTGTGCTTCTCAGCTCAACGGCAGGAAATTTGTCTTTCAAAAATTGGCGACATTGTCCCAGGCCCTGTGGATGTGAAAGTATAATCCTGATATCTTCTTTTTTACCTCTGGATAGCAAGCAGTGTTCTATGATGACTACCGCCTCACCAATAATATTTACATCATGCTCAAGAAGCAGGTCCAGTGTAACTCCTACGGAACCTTCAATAGAATTTTCCAGGGGCACTACTCCGAGATCACATGCTTCGCTTTCAAGAAGAATGAATACATCCTGTATATCTGCACAATATTCCATAATATGCCCTTCATTGCCACTGTTTTCTTCTATCCACAGTTTTGCAGCTTCTTCGGTGTAGGTTCCTTTAGGACCAAGTACGCCAATTATCATTATGTTCCCCAATGGTAATAACATAGAAAAATCTTATTATTGCTGTTTTTTTAGTATGTTCTCGATCATTGTTTCAATATTGCTGTAAAGGTTGGCAAGTTCAACTACCTCTTTTTCCGTATTTAGCATATCTTCCTCGTTCACAACCTTATTTTCATCACTCATGGCAGTGATGTCCGGAAGGGATTTTAGCTCCTGTACAAGAGGCTTGATGTCTTCTTCTTTTAGAGCCAACAGAGCAAGTTGCTCTTTTACATCATTCCTGGCGTTCTCATTCTCAATTTGCTTGAGTTTTTCTTCCATGTCCTTTCTGCGTGGAGCCAGATCTTCTGAAGCACTGTATATTCTGTCAAGCATCTGCGCTGTGATGGCCTTATCAAATATTATTTCTTCTGTTTTGACCTCTGGCTCGATTTCAACTGTTTTAGTCTTCGTTTCCTTCGGTGGCAGGCACACGTAGTCTTCACTGAATACTCTCTGGTTCATGTAAGTAGGGGACACTATCTCTATTTCAGAATCATGTAGTGTATCCAGAACGTTCTTTTTAAAATCAGACTTTGCTGTAATAACACCTTCGATATTTTTAAGTAGTCCTCCAACTTTATATGTTATTGAAAAATCCCCAAGCTTTTCAATATGAACAAATGAATTTTCAAGGCCGGTTATCTCAGCTGCTTTTAACAGTTCCTTTTCGATTTTCTTTCGGGATATGTCGTATCCCAGTGATACGATGGTAGTTATAATGGTCCCTGATGACCTGATGGTTTTCAGAGAGTTAGAAACCAGTTTTGTGTTTGGAATCGTTATCAGGTCCCTATCCATGGACTGAATCTGCGTGTGCAGGAAGTACATTTCAGTCACCCTTCCAAACGTAGCATCAATTTTTATGTAATCTCCAACTCTGAAGGGATGTATAAGCCTAAGCATGATGCCGGCCATGGCGTTTGTCACAAAAGTGGTGGATGAAAATGTGATGATGGCACCGATAATCAGACCTACGAAGGTAAGGATCAGGTTCTTGTCTTCAACAGTAATAGGAAGAGTGAAAATTATAAACAGTATTCCGATAAAGAGAATTACGATAAAAATGATTTGCTGTATCATCTTTTCTCTTGAAAATAACTTCCTTTTCCTGAACAGAAAATCAAATAGCAGGATAAGTGAAATTGTTACAATAAGCGAAATGATACTTGGTATGAATTGCTCTATATCCACCTTTACCCTCCCAGCTGATAATTTTCACTTCTGACTAACTAATGATATCTCTTCATATATATAGAGTCAATGAGATTTATAATTAATTTAAATTTAAATCGAAATCCGAATCAAAGTCTAAATTTAAATTTAGGCAAATTCAGATCAGTAAGTCTGTTTATCGTCCTTTTCAGACCACTGCCTGAGTAACTTAAGAGCTTCATCCCTTTCTATATTTATTAATTTCAATTCAGTGTCCTGACTTTCTCCCCGAATATACTCATAAAAAAGATTGTCATCAAAACCAACAAGGGCAACATCATCTTTATCGGAGCCGTAGTACACGGTCTTTATGCGTGCCCAGTAAATTGCTGCAAGACACATGGGACATGGCTGCGAACTTGTATATATCTCACAGTCCGAAAGGTCAAATCTTTCCAGAACAGCAGATGCCTGCCTTATGGCAAGTATCTCTGCATGAGCAGTAGGGTCATTACTGCTCAATACTTCATTATGGGTCCTGGACAATACCTTTCCATTCTTCACGATAATTGCCCCGAAGGGTCCTCCGTGATTGTGCTCCATACCGTGACGTGCTTCTTCAATTGCCATTTGCATAAAGGCGTTCATGAGGCAGTATCATAATTTATGGGCTTTAAGTGCAGCGGTAGATTGGGGACTGTACTTTAATGACTGCGGTATTAGTGACAAGCGTACTGAAAGTATAGCAAGGTAAACAAGTCAAAAACAAGTCTTTAAACCCTTTTTAGAGTAACAATAATTAATATATACCAACAAAAGAGTTTACTTATATATTTTCATTCTATAGAATGTGATTTTATGCGAATATTAATCGATACAAATATTATTATTTATAGGGAAGATTATGCTATTGTTTCTGACAATTTACAACAATTAATTGTAGCTTTGCAAAAAAAAGATGTAAAAATACTTGTTCATCCAGAGTCAGCTGTTGATTTAAAAAGGGATAAAGATAAGTCTCGACGTGATATTTCAATTTCAAAACTTGAGACATACCTGAAGCTTGAATCTCCTCCAAATTACGAAAAAGACTCTTCATTTTTGAGTATTGTTGGAGCTTCATCGAAAATCAATGATAAAATAGACAATTCCATTCTTTATTCAGTTTATCGCAATGCGGTTTCTTTTTTAGTTACTGAAGATAAGGGCATTCATCGAAAAGCAATTCCATTGGGAATTAAAGATCAAATATTATCAATTGATGAGGCACTTGACATATTTGATGAAAACGAAAGTACAGTCACTTATCTTCCAGCTTTAAAAGATGGTTTCTTACACTCTTTAGATATCAATGATTCTTTTTTTAAGTCTTTAAAAAATGATTATGGAGAAGCTGCGTTTAATAAGTGGTTCAGAGAAAAATGTGAAGAGGGTAGAAAATGTTTTGTTCATCACAAGCCAGATGGTTCAATTGGAGCATTGCTAGTTTATAAGGATGAAAATGAATTTATGGATTCCACTCCTATTTTTTCAAAATCAAGGCGCCTGAAATTGTGTACCTTTAAAGTATCTTATGTTGGAAACAAAATAGGAGAGTTATTCCTTAAACTGGCTACTAATTTTTGTATTGAAAATGATATCAATCAAATGTACCTAACCTACATCAAAAAAGAAGATGATTACGACTACTTGATTAAATTGATTGAAGAATACGGATTTGAAGATGTAGGCTACCTGAACAAAACGGGTGAAAGAATTTTCATGAAAAACCTAGTTGCAACTTCAAATGAAGCAGGTTTGTTAAGTCCAATTGAAATTTCCAAAAAATTATATCCTACTTTTTATGATGGGAAAGAGGTAAACAAATTTGTTGTTCCGATTCAACCAGTATGGCATCAAAAATTGTTCACTGATTATAAAAGCGAATCAGTTCGATCTCGTCAATCAACTTTGTTTGAGTTTAGTGGTAACTTTATTGTTGAAGGAAACACTATCAAAAAAGCATATTTGTCGTATTCTCGGATAACAATTATTTCACCGGGGGATTTAGTATTATTTTACCGATCTCAAGATGAGCAAAAAATAACTTCCGTTGGAGTTGTTAAAGAAATTCATTCTCGATTAACAGATGAAGAAGAAATAATTCGTATTGTTGGTAAGAGAACTGTGTACTCTGCTCAAGATATACGATTAATGTTATCTAAGCCACTAACCGTGGTTATATTTACTTGGCATTGTCATTTAGCAAATCCTTTGGATTTAGATGATTTAATAAGTGAAAAGGTACTAAGAGGGGCACCACAAACAGCCATGAGTATTTCCCATGAACAGTATTTAAAGATAAAAAATCACGGTGCTATAAATGAACGTTTTACTATCAATTAAACCGAAATTTGCAAATAAAATACTTGAGGGAGAAAAAACATATGAGTTTAGGAAAACAAAATTCAATCCAAAAAAGAATATAAATAAAATATACATATATTCCAGCAGCCCGATTAAAAGAATTGTTGGGAGCTTTCGAATCGAAAAAGTGTTTGAGGACACTCCTTCGAACCTCTGGGATAGCTTTAATGAATTTGGTTCTATTGGGAAACAAGACTTTTTTGAATATTATAAACAAAAGGATACAGGAGTTGCTTTTAAGATAAAAGATTTGGAGGTTTTTGAGAATCACATCGATCCAAATGAAATTTTTGAAAATTTTGTAGCACCCCAAAGTTATCGTTATTTGAACGATGAAGATACATCTAAAATACAGAAAGATTCAATCCGTTCAAAAATCAGTGACTTTAATACAGCTTCTTTAGCGAATGATAAAGTAATAACTAGACTTTTGTCAGAATCCGAAATTGATGAATTGGACCGGTTACTAGTGCCTTATCTAAGCAAAAAATATCCGAACTTTGAATTTTGGCTCCAAAAAGCAAAGGATGGTATCAAAGAAGGGAATAGAATTGCTTTTGGGGAATGGGAATATGGCAAACTAGTTTCTACAATTATCTTAAAACCAACTATTAGTGGGACTGTAGAGTTAAAAAGTTTATTTGTTGATCCAGATTTCCAAGGGATTGGACGTGGTACTCAAATTTATGATATTGCTGAAAAGCAATGCTTAAAAATGAACTTTAAAAAGATAGTGGTAGATACCTTCTGTCACGACAATGACATTGTTCATTTTTTAATTGGGAATGGTTACAAAATATATGGTAAAGAAGATTTGTATGGTAATGGCAATGAGTCATATCTTTTTTCAAAAACATTAAAGCCGAAATATGTGGGTGATCCTTATGATTGGGAAGCAATAACTGAATGGTTAATTGAAAATCATTTTGGATTTGAAGTTGTGGAAGTTCATCCTATTATCAAAAGTAGAGCACTTGATTTCAGCATAAAAAAGAAAATAAACTCCAAATTTGAAATCAAAGGTCTGATTGAAGTAAAAGATACTCTAGTTGATCAAGACCCGGTTTTGATGCTTTATCAAAAAGCACTAGATGGTGGATACCACGTTCCAATTTTTATTGGCAGAAAATTCAAATCCCGAGCAATTGATTTTGCAAAAAATAAAGGAGTCATCTTAATTGATGAAGACGGAATTAAAGAGATATCAGGACTAAGGCCTCCTGAGATGAGCAAAAAAGATATTAGAGGCATTTTGCTACCAATTAAACCTGAGTTTTATCAAAATATTGTTCTTCAAAAATTGAAAGAGTTTGTGTACTTTAAAGGTGCTCCTTTTGGTAAGTTTCTCAAACCAGGAGATTCCATCATTTTTTATGTGGAAAGCCCCAGAAAAGAAATTTCAGCACAAGGTCTTGTAAAATCGATTTCTATTGATAAGCCAGAAATTCAATGGGAATCTTATGGAAAAAGAAGTGTATTTGATCAAAAAGATTTCTTTAGATTTGCAAAATCGAAGAGGGAAATTTTGGCAATTGAAATTAACGATTTCAAGGAAATAGAACCAATCGTTCATAATGAAATTATTCAAAGAGTACCTGAAAAGCTATTAAGTGGTGGATATATTGATAAAGAGACGTTAGATACATTGATATAAATATCAGTCTTCCATTTTTATTTTTGACAAATAAATGCTATTCAAGGCATTTTAATAGGAATTTGTTCTATTTAATCCATCTTCAAGAATCCATCTATATTGCCCAAACTTATTATTTTGATTTGAAATTTTGTGTTTTTCATAAGTTCTGGTGGTCACGTCAGTCAGCTTTCAATCTATTAAGCCAATAATTTTTAAGATTTGTATTAAGGAAAGTGGAAATAATAATAAGAAGAAGAAAAAGAAGAATTAAATCAAAATGGCAAAACAGAAAATACAAGATATCAGTCTTTCAATTGACAAAAAATATCTTGAGATGCACATAGGAAAAAAACCATTTGAAAGTGAACCTCAAAATGGTTCAGCATTCACGTTTGAATTACCGTTATATCAGTAACTTTATTTTTTAATTGTTCCAACTACTGAGTAATTATCCAGTGCATCAGTCTCATGAGGGGCTTCCGTTTCCAGAGATTCAGTAAGATCATCTCCTGCCTCATGCAAACCCATATGTTCTCCATCGTTCCAGAAGTCACTATCACTTACATCATAGACTTTACCGTCATAGATAACATATGCTTTTTCTCCATCTTTACCATTGTACTTTGCAACTTCTTCTAATGTGAATTCCTGCATATTATCACCACTTATACATTTAATTTTAAACTTATATTCTTATGGGTCTTATTTCATTTTCCATTGATTTTAAAAAACGACAAGTTGTTTAATGATTTATAACACATCCCCCATCAGTACCCATTTTTTCAAAATATTGTTGATGGTATTCCTCTGCACGATAAAATAGTCCTGCAGGTAGTATCTGGGTTACTATCTCCCCATTATATTCTCTGGACTTTTCCAGATGCATCTTGGATGCTATAGCAATATCCCTCTGTTCAGCATTATGATAAAATATAGCAGAACGATATTGTGTACCAACATCAGGCCCCTGTCTGTTAAGAGTGGTGGGATCATGGAGCGCCCAGAAAAGTTCCAATAGCTTTTCGTAAGAAACAACAGAAGGATTAAAAACAACTTCTACAGCTTCAGCATGACCAGTTGTTCCTGTACATACTCTTTTGTAAGTTGGATTTTCTGTAGTTCCACCGGTGTAACCCACCTGAGTAAAGCCCACACCCTTTACTTTTCTAAATGTCGATTCCACACCCCAGAAACAACCTGCTGCAAACGTCGCTGTTTCGTAGCCTTCATTGAGTAATTCTTCCTTTGATTCCATCACATCACCTATAGAACTGGCAGGCACTATCTTTGCTAAGTCACATGATATGCCTGCGTGAACAAAAGTCAGTAAAAACAATATTAATATAGCTCTGGTTCTTACATCTTGCATTAGCGATAAAGGCCTGTCCCTGTTAAAAACAGGGATTCTATGCAGTATAAATCTTCTGCTACAGAATAACTCACTAAAAATTAGGGCATTGTTAATTAAACATATCTATCTCTTTATTCCTGTACTTCATTAAGAGAAGAACAGAATATTTTAACATTTCAAGACTTTTGGAATAGCACTTTGTCTTTCTTCTTAACCTTGCCAGAAACTG
>JAVEPM010000149.1:0-5154 GCA_034008115.1 Methanolobus sp. | reverse complement strand
GTTGAAAGAATATTTAAAGATTTTGTTTTGGATATTGAAACAGACATATCTGCTTCAATTAACAGGACAACATGTGTAGTAAGCTTATACTCCACAGTTCTATTTCAGTCTCATTTTATAAATAAAAAAGTTATTATTGATAATTTAAGTGATATTAATAAATTTAATAAATTGTTAGATTTAAAATACATCATGCTAAATAAAGAGCATACTCTTTTAAGTGATGAAATAAAGTCATTAGTTGGTGAAAAAATATGAAAAAATTGATTTTAATAGGTTTTGGTGGACATTTTAAAAGTGTTTTTGATTCCTTAGATTCTACATTGTTTGACGATATAAAAATCCTTGATCAAAACCCAGACAAATGGGGATTAGAATATAAGGGATACGAAGTGTGTGGAGGCATTGAATTATTAAAAAATCTAAAAGAAAAAGAATACAATTACGCTTTTATATGTATTGGTGATTCTAATGTCAGAAATTATTATTATAATGAATGTTTGAAACAAGATATTGAGTTAGTTAATATTATTGATAAAACTAGCGTTATAAGTAATTCTGTGAAACTCGGAGTTGGAATTTTTATTGGAAAAAAAGTAATTATTAATACTGATGCGGTAGTTAACAATAATGCAATAATTAATACTGGAACGATTATTGAGCATGACTGCAACGTAGGATTTTTGAGTTTTATAGGACCAGGTGTCATACTAACAGGTGGAGTTAAAACATCTGATAACTCATATATTGGAGCTGGAGTTATTGTAAATCCATACCTGACAATTGGAAGAAATAGTGTAATAGGATCAGGTAGCGTAGTTACAAGAAATATAGATAGTAATAAAGTTGCGTATGGAGTACCATGCAAAGAGGTGATGTCGAAATGAAACACACATATATAATTTGTGAAATTGGAGTAAATCACAACGGGGATATGAATTTGGCAAAAGAAATGATTGAAAAGTCAAAAAAATGCGGTTGTGATGCTGTTAAGTTTCAAGCATATAAAACTGAAGATTTGGTGAAAGAAAATACTTTTCTTGCTGAATATCAAAAAAGCAATCTTAGAAATGAAAAAAACAGTCAGTTTAATATGTTAAATAAATATGAGTTAAGTGAAGATAATTTTATGGAGTTGAAAAAAATTTCTGATTCGTTAAATGTAGATTTTTTAGTAACACCATTTGACTTACATTCATTACAGTATTTAAGTGAGAAACTAAGATTAAAAAAAATAAAGATATCATCAGCTGATCTTAATAATTATCCTCTCTTACAAGCCGCAATCAAATTGAATATGAGTGTAATTTTGTCGACAGGAATGGCTACACTTGAAGACATTAAATCAACAGTTAATTTTGTTGAAAAAAACAATGGAAATATTGATGGAATTTTACATTGTACAACAAGTTATCCTACAATCTGGGAAGATGTTAATTTAAATGTAATTGATACTTACAAAAAAGAATTTTTTTATCCCGTGGGTTATTCAGATCATACAGTAGGGGACTTAATACCTGTATGTGCGGTTGCTAAAGGTGCTACTATAATAGAAAAACATGTTACTTTATCGCGAGATTTAGAAGGACCAGATCATAAAGCATCTATGGAATTTGCTGATCTCAAAATAATGATTGAAAAAATAAGAACTTTGGAAATATCACTTGGAGACGGAGTTAAAATAATAACTGATATTGAGAATAAAAATAAAAACATAGCTATAAAGAAAATTGTAGCTGGACACGACATCAATATTAATCATATATTGAACTATGATGATTTTAATTATCTTAGATCGAATGACGGCATTGAAGTGAAATTTGTAGATAAGTTGATTGGTAAAAAGTGCAAGACAGAGATAAAAAAAGGAGACCCAATTATATGGGAGATGATTGATAGTGATTGAAACCTTATTTATCACAACAACAAGAGCTGATTACGGAATTCTTTCCAATTTAATTAAGATATTCCATCATAACAATGAAGTTTTTAAAATCTTAGTTTCAGGGACCCATCTTAATGAAGAATATGGTTTAAGTTTAAGTGAAATCAAAATGGATTATTCGAGTTACTTGCTCACAGTAGACATTTTATCTGGTAAAGTACCTTTATGGGATGAGATAAAAAACATATATAATGAATTTCCTCAAATATTAAAAGAACTTAATCCGAAGAAGGTTATTGTGTTAGGTGATCGATATGAAATTTTTCATATCACTAGTATTTGTCTCTTTTTGAATATTCCTATTGTTCATTTTCATGGTGGAGAGCTCTCTGAAGGAGCAATAGATGATATTCTTAGACATTCAATTACAAAAATGAGTAATCTACATTTTGTTTCAAGTAATGTACATAAATTGCGAGTTATGCAATTAGGTGAAGATGAAAATAGTGTCTTTAATTTTGGTTCAATGAGTGTCAACAACATAGTAGATAACTTTAGTAATTCAAATCTCACTTTAGAGGAATATTATAATAGAGATAAGATAATAGTTATCTATCATCCAACTACAAAAAGTGATATGTATATAAACATTTTTGAATTAATAATGAAAATAAAAAAAACATCAGATAAAAAAGTTTTAGTATTTACTCCTAATAACGATCCTGGAAGAGATCTTATATATAGTCAAATCAACCAACTAGAGGATGTAACTATAATTAAGAATCTAAATTATAGTCAATATTTAAACATTTTGAGTTCTGCTTATTGCATAGTTGGTAACTCGAGTAGTGGAATTATCGAAGCACCTGCACTAAGAGTTCCAACAATCAATATTGGCGAAAGACAAAAAAATAGGACTCAATTAAGAAGTATAATAAACTGTAAAAATATTGATGAAATTAAAGATGCACTTGATATAATTGGATCCTCTGAATTTGCTAATGAGATTATAAATATGACAATTCCATTATATGTTAAAGACGGAAACTATAAAATATATGATACTTTAAAGAAGTTCGAGTTCACATTACAAAAGAAGTTTTGGGATATGGAGATAGGAAAATGAAAAATATAGCGATTATTCCTGCAAGATCAGGATCTAAAGGCTTGGTTGATAAAAATATCCTTGAGTTTAATGGGTTGCCTTTATTAGCATACAGCGTTAAAGCAGCGTTAGAATCCTGTTTATTTACTACTATTTTAATAACATCTGACTCTGAAAATTATATTAGTATAGCAAAGAAATTTGGGGCAAATTCTAGCGTTTTAAGAGATCCTAATCTTTCAACAGATCACTCATCAACCATAGATGTAATTATTGATGCATTGGAAAAAGAAAAGTTACGTGGCAACTCCTATGATTATTTCACTTTACTTCAACCAACATCTCCCCTTAGAAAAAGCAATGATATAGTTGATTCTTATGAGATTTTGAACAAATATAATGCTGATTTTGTTGTCTCAGTAACAAACTTTGATAAAAATATTAACACTATTGGAACTCTTGAAAACCTTTCAATGAAATCATTTATGTTAAATAATCTGAGTAATGCTCGTAGGCAAGATGAAAAATTGTTTTACATTAATGGATCTATATACACAGGCAATGTAGATTTGTTTCTAAAAACAAAAACATTCTACAATGACAAAACATTCGCATTAATAATGCCTAAAGAAAGATCTATTGATATTGATGATATTTTTGATTTCAAATTTGCAGAGTTAGTAATTAAAGAGGATTTATGAAAAAGATACTTTTTATTAATCAGTATGGTGCTCCTGGCAAGTATCATAATTTTAAGAGAACAGCAGAGTTAGCATCTAATTTTGCTAAGTCTGGTTATGAAGTGGTTGTTCTATGTTCCAAAACACTTCATAATTCAAGAAATAATATAAAATTTAAGAATGAAATGTATGACAATGTTAAGTATGTATATTTCAAAACAATAGGTTATAACAATAATTTTACTAGATTAATAGGCATGATTCAATTTTCAATTAAGGTATATTTTTATAGTCTTTTTAAAATCAAACCAGATGTAGTCATAAGCTCAATTCAATCTATATTTGCTGGATTATCGGGTTATTATATTTCTAGGCATTTTAAAGTAAAACATATTTTAGAGATAAGAGATTTATGGCCAGAAACACTGATCCAATTTGGAAAAACTAAACGAAATTCTATACTCAGCATAATTTTAAGGACAATCGAGAAGAAAATATATAGAAAATCTGATTACATTGTGCCACTGATGAAAAATGTTGAACTATACTTTCATGATGTATTAAAGATTAAAAAATATGGAAATGTTCATCACATTAATAATGGAGTTGATTTTGAAAAATTCAAGTCACTAGAAAGCAAATACTCTAGGGGATTGTTTTTCAATGATAGTAACATAAAAAATTGTGTATATACAGGAAGTATAGGTTATGCCAATGATATTGACTTAATAATTGAAACTGCCAAACTTGCTTTGGCTAACAAAGCGAATATCAATTTTCACTTTTATGGTGAAGGAAATTTGAAAAACAAGTATATAAATTATATTTCTGAGAAAGAAATATCTAATGTTTATTTTCATGATTCTATACCATATGATCAATTACCTTCATTACTGCATCATTCTGACGTATTATTACTGACTACTAGAAATATAAAATTATATTCATATGGCATAAGCATGAATAAGATTTTTGATTATTTATCAAGTGATACACCTGTCATTTCAACTACATTAGATACTGGTGATGATATTATTGGGAGGTCAGGGTGGTATTCAGTTCAGCCCGAAAACTCAGAGATACTTTTTGACAATATCGTAAAAGCTATTAATTTGCAGCCGAAGGAATTAATTAAGAAAACCAGATTAGCAAATAATTTTATAAAAGAAAACTATACATACTCAATACTTTCACAGAAATATTTAAACATTATCACACACATAGGAGTAGAAGAATAATGAATTTTACAATTGTTATTAATAAAAATTTAAAGCACTTTGATAAGTATACAAAAATATGTGATGTTAACTTAAAATATGACAATAAGCATAATCTTCAGTCAAACTTCCAAATATCGTATAGTCCAAGTGGATTTCAGTTATTCGTTGGTGATGTGTTTAATGTACCTGTCGAATCTATATTTAAAATGAAATGGGATACAAATCTCAAGGTTCTGTCTGATGTTATTGGAGAATACATATTAA
>JAVEPM010000148.1:0-5155 GCA_034008115.1 Methanolobus sp. | reverse complement strand
CTGCAATACTTTACAGCCAAATTGGTACTGCTTGGGCTTGACTAAATTTAGGCGCTACTATAAGGTGAACATAGTTCTTTTAAGTGTATATCGTGAACTTGACCTCAGCCAGCCAGCCAGCTGCCAGATGGTGGTGGGCGTGAGGCCAGACCAGCCATAGTGTGAGAGGTAGGTACTTGTAGCGAGTATCGATACTGCTGGGATAGACCGTGAATGGTACGTGCAGAGAAGTAACGTAAAGGTAAAATATTTTGCCCCGAACCCGCACTGCAAACCCAGCGCTGGGTAGCAAGGCGCTGGCGGATAAAGCGTATCACAGGTCACAAAGCATACCTTTAACCCAAAAAACCATTTACTGGGGAGTAGTCCTTAAGACTTGCAGCTTGTGCAAGACAGTAAACGCCCTCCGGTGGTGGTGCAATACAGGGATTTGGTATGCATACAAATTGAATAGACGTCAAGACGGCACTTTGAAGCTGTTTTGGCATGAATACATTGACAAGGCACTACGTGCTTTTAAGCGAAGCCCAGTCTGGTATAAAGCTTGTCTGGGCTTGCTTAAAAACATAATGCCTGGTCACGATGGCATTGTAATCGTGACTTGCCAGACCTTGCAAGGTAAAACTTGTAAATAAAAAAGGTTCTGAGCAAACATTGTTCCTAAGGAGGAATCATGACTACATTCACACTTATCACCAAAGCCGGAAAAACTGTTGATGTTAGCATCAGCGAAGAGCAAAGCTTAAACTTCATTGACGGTAAAATTAAAAAGTTGCAAGACAAGCTGGCTGAGTATGAAGCGATGGATGCCATGCAAGCTGGGGAGCTTGCTGTTAACAGCCTTAAAACTAAGGTTAACAAGCTTGAGGCTGACGGCAAGCTTGAATCCAGTTATGCTTATGAAGACCTTAAAAAGCGTTCCAACGGGGTATCCTTTACCGGTTATTTAACCGATATGGGAATTGAGAAATCGTTACACGGTTCAGCCACAAGAGCCTTGAGCCTCGGCAAGGCAGCGCTGGCTGGTCTAAAACTGGCAGAAATTGATGACCCAGCAGTAAAGAGAACTGTTGCAGAAAATGCCGTTGGAGGTAAAAATTCCCTCTGGCGTGACTCGGTTATTGAATGGTTGCTCCACAGCGAAGCTGACGCAGAATAAGCAACCAATTAAGGTAAAGGGAGCAGGGATAAAACCTTGCTCCTTTTTTTTGTTTTTAATAAAACATTTATCCAAGTGTTTTATTAAAGATAAATAAATATAAAACATAAGGGAGAGAGTTATGTTTGAGGATTATGCTAAAGGCCAGCAAACAAAAGCCCGGCAAGATTTCAAGGCTTGCAAGGCTGTCTTCGATGCTTTACGAGCTGCCGGCAAGACCGATAATGAAATCAAAGATGTTTTATCAGCAATGCTTGCTGGTAAAGCATGGAAGGATGAAATAATCAATGAATTGTTTCATCCTTATGAAAGTTACAAGAAAAGAGAACGCAAGCAACGTTCTCAATGGGAGGAAAAACAAAGAGAACGCCAGAGGAACTACAATAATTGGTATTACAATCGCCAGCGGTCAAGCAATTCTGGCGGGAGCTCGCTGGATGAGGCATTGAAATTCTTTGGATTCTCTTCAATGCCACAACCAGCTGAGCTCAAGAAAAGATACAGGGAGCTCGCATTGAAAAACCACCCAGATAAAGGTGGTGAGACGGCAGTTTTTCAGAGACTGCAAAACTACAAAGAACAGCTCTATGCAAGAGCCGGTTTATAGGGAGGAGTAATGGAGAAAATACTAATTATCGACGGCAGGGCTCGTGTCTTGCCGTCAAGTGTTGCCGCCAGAGTGGCAAAAAAGGCGATATTGCAAGGCAAGAGCGTGGAGTATCGCCGGGCTCAAATCAATGATGAGATTGAAAAGCATTATGGGATTCTCATTGAAGATACTTTCTATGAGAAAATCCCGAATAATGAACTGGCGGAACTGCCGGGATATTTCTGGTTCAGAAAGTGGGATGTCACTGGGAAAAAGCTGGTCAATCCGAGCGTTCCGTTCCCAATAGAGAAATCAATGAGAAGAAACAAGCTCCACATACTGCTTGAGGGCGAGTGGGTGAGAGCAAATGTTTGCACCACTCATATATTATTCAAATGATAAAGTTCTATAACAAGAAAGGAGAGAATCATGATAAAAATTGAACAAATCAAGGTTGATATTTCAACCAATACAATCTTCCTTGATGGAGATAAAATATGCTCTTTCAAGGACGATGGTCACTTTTTTACTGCCGCAAAGGTTGTCACCGGTGAGGGCTGGTGGATAAGCTCGTTTGGAAGAGGACTATTAGAGTTGTATTCGATAGAAGAAAGGACGACAATTGTCCTTGAGTGCTTTGAGGATGAGATAGAAGTCAATATCTACGCCGATTGAGACCTGAATATGTCCCAGATGAGATTGTCTGGGGCAAATCCAGTTCTTAATGACTGGGGATTGGCTCGCCTGCCAAGTGGTGAAGGGTTTATCAGCCCGTTCTCATAAGGAGGATAAAATGATAAAGTTTTATAGAAAAGATGATGGTTTTCTTACCATCAAGGAACATGAGGCGCAATTCGTGTATCATGAAATTGTTGATAATGACACAAGCAGATGCCCGGTCTGTGGTCTCGTCTGGAGACACGATTACGACGACCCCTGCCTCTGCAAGGATGTCGTTGATTTTGCCGCAGACAATGTCGACTTTAATGCTGATGAAGTTTTTAATCTCCTGCAACCTCTGATTGCTGGAGCTTATGAGCTTGACCTCAATCCCTTGCCAGCACTTCGCAAGCTATTTGGTGAGAATGCGAAATTCTCATACTGGAATAGCGAATGTTTTGGGGCAATGAGAAACGCCCCGATGTCAGAGGTCATCTCTGGCAAAGTTACAGTTCTTGTCTCCAAAGATGGCTGGTGCCGCTTCTGGTAATAATAATCAATTGCCAGCCCACTCATATTTCTTGGGTGGGCTGGCTTTTTTTTGAGGACTGAAAACAGTATCGGATACCGGTATTGCTTCCAGCCTTCAGGCTGAGAAAAAAACTGGAGGATATTATGGATGAATTAATCCGTCAAATCAATCAGGAGTGCAAGAACTCCGTGATTGTTATCCACCACAGCATCAAGACCATTTGTGAGTTTTATTCTCGTGATGGCAAGCTTCTCTTGTCCCGTGAATACGAGAACTCTCCCATGCAATATAAGAAATTGCTTGGGGATTTAACTTTTTACCACTTCCATGAGCGAATAGCTCTGGAAACTATCTGAAAGGAGGTGGGACTATGACTATTAGACAGAAAGAAAAGTTGATAGAAGCCATAAAGCGAGAACTGGTGGCTTATGGTTTCCATGAAGATTCTTATGGCAATTTTCTGAATTCGGATAAATCTGTCCGATACAAGTTTGCCAAAACATCCCTGAGAAGGGAACATTCATATCGGAATCATGAAGATAAACTGATGTGGAGACGCTTCTCTTCTGGGTATTACTCTGCATTGTCTCTTGATGGCGATGGCAGGCTTCATGGCTTGACCAGATAATTTCCCCCCCCCACGAAACCCCATGAGCGAGGTGGCAGGAACTCTCTCCTCCTGCTGCCCTTGCTCTGGGATAATGCCATTATGGCTTTCTCATCATGTTTCTGTTACGGGAGCATGATAAGCAGGCTTTACGGCTTGACTAAAATCAAGGAGGTGTCTCATGAATATACGGACACTGAAAATCATACTAACATTCCTCTTTGGGTGCACATTTGGCATCCTGATGGTATTGTCAGCCATAGCTCATCTTGAGATTGTGGCATCAATATGCGGGGTGTTATCCGTGATACTCCTCGTGGCTTGTGGCATACTCATTGGGGAGGATTCATAATGAATATTTGTCTCATTGTTGGCGGTATTCCCAGTCGCTTTGATGACTTCATGGCTGAGATTGTGCGTCAATATCCAGATGCAATACAATCAATGCCAGGCGAGGCTGAGATGTTTTTTGTGGATTATCTTCGCAAAGATGTGATTAGGTGGATTTCAAAGTATGAGAAGCCAATTCACATGATTGGATATTCCTCGATACAGGGGAATCCTAAAATATTTATTACTAAAATAGGAGAGAATAATGAGTAGCAAGGAGCGACTACAAGTCGTTACACAACTTTCCCATGAGTATGGGATTAACTTAATCGATGGCTTTCAATTATATGAGGCCAGAAAAATCCAGAATATAATGTCAAAACAGGATAAGCTTGACCGCGAGAAAGCTATCCGTGATATTTCCTCTCGTTGGAACATGAACATTGAACTTGCAACGGAGAGTTATGACTTGGCTCATCCATTGCAGAAAGGAGAATCACATGGAAAATATAATTGAGGTTTTAATGGAGCGAGATAATTTGTCTCGTGAGGTTGATATAGAGGATGATATGAAAAAGATAGTCTATCCAATACAAATCCAATGTCTTGATGGCATATTCCGCAATGTCAAGGTCTCTATTTTCTTCAAAGAATCAAGGTTATCCATTGTCGGAACTTCGCCAATCATGCGTGGCCAGATTAAAGAGTATCTTGAAAATCTTGACCCCAAAGATTATCGGTTATGTTCAGGCTGGACTGAAGAGATGTACCGCAGACTGCTTGATATATGGGAACGCTGGCATCTCAACGGTATGAGAGAATGTTGCTTCCATCAGAGAAGAATGGGCTGGAATAGAGATGAGCACTTAGACAAGCCATGTCCAATCTGTGGACATAAGTATGGTCGTGGCTTTATATTTGAGCCGGTTCCCGATAAAGTTATAGAATGGCTGTTTAATCTTCCAGAATGGAGTGTGTAATGAAATCGTTTGCAAGATATATGATAGTGGTTATGTCTTATATTGCCGTAAGCTGGATATTGGTTTTCTTTAGAGAGACCATGCCAAATAACAGTATGTTATCTGGATTTGTTCATGGCTTCATTATCGGTATCGTGACAATAATCATAACAGCTTTTATAGAAAACTCTTCCAGCACATAGAGTGAAGCAAAGGCACGTGAATGTCCCTCGTATTTAAGAGGTGCGAGGGACTGTTTTTTTTGATTTAAGCTATCCCCCCCAAGAAAAACCCGAGAGCAGAGGCAGGTTGATTTCCC
>JAVEPM010000034.1:0-33099 GCA_034008115.1 Methanolobus sp. | reverse complement strand
TGATTGCTTTTTTGATTCTTAGATTATTAGTGAGCAGATATCTCCATTTCGATGAAATCAGTACCAATAGGCAGATTGTGCTAGGCTGAATAGTTACGTTTTTTCTTCTTGTAGATCATTGCTTGTTTCTCATAACTCTGCAGCATATTTGCCATAGCAGTATTTTGTTTAGCCTGGAAAACCAGTGTTCCACACTATGACTTATCTTCCAGTGCAAGAACAAACCCTAATCAGAGGATTGTTTCTTTAAAAAAGGTGTATAGCTTATTGGATCATCGGATAAGATAAGATTCTATATTTTTATTTCGAGTTCCAAATATTGGACCCGGTTGCAACAGAAATTTATATTCATCATTCAACTGCTGTTGTCCTGTAAAAACATAAAAAAATGAAAAAAAAGTGAAAAACCATTGATGCTGGAATCAATGGACTCGCTTTAGGAAATAGTTACATCTACCTCGTGTCTGCTAAGTATTACCATCGTATCGTTCTTTTGAGCAGTGACTGATGATGATGTGGGGTAAGCTACTGTGAAACCCATACTCTCAAGATATTCTCCCCACTTGGAAGCATGTGTGCTGTTTATCTGGACAGTCAGGTTAATTGGTGAAGGTGTCATGTCCATTCTACTGTCGTTATGCCGCAGGGTAAGGGTGACTATGCCTTTTCCTGACATACCGGTGTCCCCATTTACTGAAACAAGGCCTATGGTTGTTATGTCTTTGTTATCTATGCTGCTGTTATAGATAGGTGGTTTTGATACCATTAATGCGGAACCTGACGTATAGGTTTTAAAAACACTTCCCATTTCATAAGCAACTGTCTTGCCATCTTTTTCAAACTCAATCTCTCCGGTAGGTATGTGCAACGGTGGATCGCTATCATAAGTAATGGTCATCGAGGAGTCGTTGCTTACTGTGATCATAGAGCTTTGGAGTTTCATTTTATGAACCTTTACAGGTGTCTGGTCAAATGCTACTCTGTCCATATTGCTCTGAAGCACAATAAAATTCTGTTCTGCACTTTCGAATATGTTCGTATCGATACTTGATTGCAATGCCGGGTATCCAATGGCATAGATCACTCCCATTGATAAGGTCACAATTGCAAACAGCAGGATATATCCCAGTGTTTCAGAAACTGCTGCATCTTTTCTATCTTCTCGAGTCATAGCTGATCATATGATTTGTGGAACTGCTTGATACAGTACCGTTGATCGGCATTGTCGTTGCAATTCCGCCGATCGTAACTCTTACCTTCTTACCGGATGACTGGGAGATAACTTCTATTATCTGATCCTCATATGCGATATCGGCATCGATTGTGTATTCTTCTCTGCCGGCTCTTACAGGTGTCCTGTATTCAGTATCAATGTTGCCATTAGGAGGAACAATGAGATACATGTCTGTTATCATTGTACTCATCATGTTTCCGATATCTGTCATCTCATCTTTCATTACAACATCATTTGGGTCATTGATGAATATGTCCTCTGCATTGATGCTTATTATGGAAAAAAAACCGATACATATCAAAGTGAACAACATATATTCCACTATAGTTGAAACTCCCTCTTCGTTTTTAAACAACTGCCTCATGCACCCACCTCTATGACCTCAGGTTTTGACTCGTAATGTGTCCTTCCGTCATTATATGTAATATTTACAAAAATAATGTCAATATCATTAATGCCATACGTACCATTGGTTGAATTGATGGATACCAGTGATACATCTACAGTTTCTCCATGTATCGCATGTAACTTTTCTATCTGGCTACTGTAGTTTTTAAACAGTTGTGTATATATATCGGGTATTGATTCATTGCTTGTTTTGTTTATCTCAAAAGAAAGGTCCTTTATTATCTTTGCATTGTCCCTGGTATGCAAATTCAACTCACGAATGTTCTCTTTGGGGAATTCAAGTGCAGCATTAGATGAATGGTATCCTGCCATTGCTGCCTGGTTGGCAAGTGCTGCAAGACCTATTATTATCAGTGATAACACCAGCCCGGAAAGAGCTATCCATTGTCCCTTTGTATCTTTTCTTAAACTTTCCATGCTGTCAACCTCACTTCAACAACTCTTAATTCATCATCATCCAGATTCCATGTACCGTTCATGTCGCTTACGGTTTGATTTGTAAGCGTTACAAAATGCCTTGCTACGACTGCACTTTTTCCGGGGGACCCTTTGATAATTACTTTTTTCTGTGTTATATTTCCATTTTCAACGTATGCAAGATCAACATTGTACAATACATTGGGTAATAAATATGAAAGACCGTCCTCAAGATTGTCAAGAGTATTTACAGGATATGTGGCTTCTTCTGTCACGTCCCAGCTTGCAACACAGGCTGTCAGGTTATGAAGAATTGGTGCATTATTGGACTGAGCTGATGATTTAGGTACTATGTCAATTACAGTAAGCGCATCTGAAGCCATTTGTTTCAACTGGACATCTATGGCCATCTCGTTTTGCGGAGTGACCATCATGGTACTATTTGTGATCATGAGCACGGTCATGGTCATGAGTACTGCTGCAGCCAGTCCCTCAAGGGTATGTAACTGTGCTTTATCGTTCAATTCCACACCTCCACTGTAAGGTATGCTGGTTCGCAGAGCACTTCAAGTTCCTGAGTATAATCCATAAAGGGAGAGGCTGTATTTGTAAATTGAACGTCCTTGAACTCTATTTCCAGCTGGTATGTATGGAAATTATTGAAAAGTCCGGACTTCAGTGAAAAGACTACAGTGGAATTATTATCAAAGTTGCCCGTACTGTTTAGTGGTAAAACAGTTCCATTGACTATTTTATATGTTGTATAGTCGATATTTTCACTGAGATTAGTTCCATCCAGTACCAATTTATTGAAACTGGGGTCAGTTCCTGTTATATCAAAATTATCAATATATAATTTGACATCATCACTCAAGGGCCCTGTAACGTTCAAAATTGTTTTAGATTTTTTTACCGGGGGGTTTGGATCAATTGGTAATTCCTCTGCATCAAAATATGCTATTGTTCCTGTTTCAACCAATACTATACGGGTAATTTTTGAGGTTTCCCTGTCATGGGGAGTTGCTTCTCCCAGTGTGATAGGGGTATTGTTCAGAATAAGGGGTGTATTATTTTGTGAAATTTGTAAAATTGAAATGTTATAACCGTAGGAAAAATGCGCACCATCCACGTTATTGTACAGGCCCAGCTTCTCAATGATATCACTTTCATTTAACATCATGAATCGCTCAATCTTATCTTTTGATAGGAGATTAGGGGTATTGGTTAGTTTTGATTCTGGTTCGTGGTCTACTGCAAGTCCAATACGCATTACATTGTCCGGGTGAGCTTCCCATGCAGTACCACTGCTTGTACTATTGCCCCACCATCCCGTATCCTCAGCAAGGATTGCAGCCGTACGATATGCAGTATAATCTAAACTGCTCTCTCCGGCAGACCCTGAAAGGAAGAGACTTGGGATAAATTGCACAATAAAAATAAGGGCAATAAGGAACAATGAAATTCCAAGTAGGAAATCTACTGCTATCTGGCCCTTTTCATCAATCATTGTAGTATATATGCAATATATAATATAAAAATAGTTCGTTAAAATAAACGATATAATGTAAAAACATAATTATTATACTTCGCATTGTTCATGTCTTATATTTGTTTCTCTATTGCTGGGTCACTGGTTTTGAGTCAAGAGGTGACTTTTTTATCAATTTCAGTTTAACATGATTTCCTGGTTAGTGCATAAAGTATAAGAAGGACATGTTTTTATATTGTTGATTATATATCTAAAATCAATATTTAATTTAAGTATTAATATACTAGATTTCAATTATCTGCTTGTTAACAGGTTGGTTCAGGGGTATTTCTATGGAATACTTAAAAAAATGTATATATCTGGGTATGATTTTTCTTATCTTTTCAATCTCAGCTTTGGCACTGGATGTTGAATTTCTGACACAGAACATTCAAAGCAACGCTGGCGATCCTGTCAATATAAGTGTAGTGATTACGGATAATGGCACAGCTGTGAATAATTCATTGGTGAATTTCACAACAGATATGGGTATTCTTAGTTCTTCTTATGCGTACAGCAATTCATCTGGAATTGCAGAAGTGATTGTCAATTCCACGGCAAGTGGTATAGCACATATCAATGCAAGCACAGGCGGCGCTTATAATCTGAAGAACATAACATTCCTGCCATTGGAAACATATTCGATTCTTATTGATGTTGAGCATTCTGTTAACAGCGCAGGTAATATAACTAACATTACCTTCTATCCAAAAGATGTTTTTGGAAATATCAATTCAACTGAGATAATTGATCTGAATGTGCTTATAAAGGACACTTCAGGCAACACAATACATGATATTCCATTATCAATATCTTCTGCCAATATTACGTATTTTGATGCTAACGAGACAAACACGAATACCTCTTATACAAGTGTTCTGTCCGAATTTTCGGTCTTGAGTCTCAATTCGACAGTTGCAGGCAATATCTCCATTACATCCACTGTTGGTTTAGTTTCAAATACCACGCAAATTGAGATCATACCTGGATCTCCTGGTTTGATGGGGGTTGTTTACAATGATGATTATACTGTAAACACAAATTCAAGCATGTATGTAAGTATTTATGACAGATATGAGAACCCAATTAAAAATGCGAATGTCACGTTCAATGTAAGATCACCAGTAGCTACAGTTTACAATAGTCCGGTAGCATATGATTCAGCTTCTATTAATACCTACAATGGATTAACCGATGCCAATGGAAAAGTGTCCAATATTTTCACAACTGATAAAAGAGCGGGAGAAAACATTGTAGGCATCAATGTAATTAACACTTCACTGAAGCATAACATTTCAATAACAGGTCTTGCAGATGAGGTAGATAATCTCTTCCTCACTTACACGCCTAAAAATGTTATTGCAAACAATATAGATACCTACACATTGTCTGCCCAGCCAGTTGACAAATTTTTAAACCCAATATTGCCATCTGGAACTTCTATAAAAGAGCAGGTCCGATTTACAACGGATGATGGCACATTATTACTGATACCTTTGAATATTCGGGGTCATGCAAACACTGTTGTCGGCCCGACACCTTATATTGAATCTCTTTCTGTAACAGCCACTTACAAGAACGAATCCGGATACACGGACTTCAGCAACAATACTACACTTAAGTTTACAGCCGGTCCTCTAAGTATAATTGACTTTTACTCAGTTCCGGATACCGTTTTAGCCCAGGGTTTGAATGGCAACCATGAGGCTGATGTCACGCTTGTTGCATTGGATAAGTGGGGACACTCGCTGTCCAATATTAGTTTTGTTCTTAATAATACCAATACAACAGTTGGAACATTTACAGTAAAAGAAATAAATTCAACTGATTCTATCAATGCTACAACTGACTCTGAAGGGCGAATATATGGTACATTTCTTGGGAATGTTTCAGGAAATACTACTCTCATGGCAACATGTGGAAATTTCACCACATCAACGAAAATAAGCGTCAAAGCCGAACCTTTCATGAGCGTATCTCTGCAAATTAGTCCTTCTTCAGTAAATTCGGGATCCATTGTAAATGTCACAACAATCATATCAGTAGAAGGTGAACTCCCAATTACAAGACCAGCTGCAAGTGCCATGCTCGTTCTTGATAGATCCGGTAGTATGGATCCTGATTATTATGCAGGAACTCCTCTTGATGTTGTTCTTGTTCTTGACCGTTCGGGAAGTATGTATGTTGACGAAGCTATGCTCAAAGCAAAGACTGCATCCAAGGAGTTCGCATCAAACCTGGTTTCAAATTCCCGATTGGGAGTTGTTTCTTTTGCATGGGAGCCATTTGTGGTAAGTAGTGTAGATTTGGGATTAACTCCACTCAACTCTTCTGCAAGCCTGCTTCTTGTCAACAGTTCTATAGATAAACTGCATGCAGTTGGAGGAACGGCAATGGGTGAAGGTATGGCTGATGCAAATGATATGCTTATACATGATGGTCGTTCTGGGTCACGTAAAGTAATGGTCGTTCTTACAGATGGAAAGACAAATCGGGGTTCTGATAAGGATGGTATTAATGCAGTTGATCTAGCAAAAACAAATGACATCACTATATACACAATAGGTCTTGGACCTGACATTGATGAAGGCCTGCTCAGGTCAATTGCTATGGATACAGGGGGTAAATACTATAGTGCTCCAAGCAGTTCTGAGCTAATTTCTATATACAATGCCATTGCACAGGATATTTCTGATTATGATGTCACTGATATTGAATATGGTCTTGAGGGTTTTACTCCGTATTCTTACATGTTCAATGATAAAATATCAATTGGGGATGTATATACTCTCAAATTTGTTGCTTATGACTTTGATTCTGTTTTTGATGCAAGTCCGTATTATGGCGGTACAAGTGCTGGAGAAGGACTTATTCAGATAAACGGTAAGAACTTTGAATTGGTTCCTTCACTTACAAATTCTGCTAACTCTGATAAATGGAAAAAATATGAGTATAACATCACGGACCATGTGCATTCAGGTGAAAATATCATCTCTTTCTATGACTACTATGAATATACTGGTTACCGGGATTATGACGATTATTATAAAGGCAGTGTTGACTCAAATCTTGGCAACAATAAGGTTCGCAATGTAGAAATTTATATGAACGAAAATCTCATCACATCTTATGCGGATGAAACTCTTCTTGATGGGAATGGATATGTCCTCTCATTTGATAATCCATTGTCAAGTGATTATTTTGAAGATACATTTGAGATCAATGAATCAATCAATGACCTTAAAGTGGAACTTCAATGGGACCATGATCATGTAGACCTTGATCTACAATTGATAAGCCCTACAGGAAGGGTCTATGGCATTGGCTATGATAGTACAGGTTATTATGTGGATGCAAGTGGAAGATCGGAGTATATCTGGGTACACCCACTTTCTGATTTTTATCCAAACGATGATGGCGATGCAGTGGAAATCGGCAACTGGACTGTCCGAGTAACCGGACAGAGTACCAATGATACGGGTGCGTTGCAGAAAAATTTCACAATATCAACATATATCGACAAGAAAAGTGCAGCCAAACTATCCTCTCATGCATTCATTTCAAGTTTTGATGAAAGCCGGGGTGATAAGGCCGGACTTGCACTTTACAGTTTTGAGGATGTCGTTTTGAGTGATAAGCAGACAAGTTATATTCTGGACAACAGTACATGGGTAGGATATTTTACAGTCGATGAAACGGGTTATTATACTTTTAATGTATCCTGGGAGGATACATCACTTATCGATACCTATCTTTATGGTGGTATAGAACTTCTGGATTCTTCAAACGGCACAGGTGCTTGTGCAGTCTCCCATCTGCTTTCAGCAGGAGAAACATATCATCTGGATATCGCCAAGGGAGCGGGTTCAGCTACAGATACTCAATTCACTGTCAATGTCTCCACTTCCTCGGTAGATACTATCATGACTGCATATTATGACAGTACTGGAGGTGGCGGAACTCCTAAATTCAGGACATGGGATGCTATTCAATGGTCAGTAGAACAGTCTGCGAACTATGTAGGCGGAAGCCCCTATCATGTAGTGCTTGAATCCAACCCTCATAATTCAGAGATCATTATGGGTACGTCTGACAGCAATAATGATGTAAACGTTCAGATATGGGATGATTCTTCATGGAGTTCTCCAAAGGAACTCAGTACTAATATGAATGCAAACTCCAAAAGAGGTTTTGACGTAAAGTACGAACAGGTTTCAGATGATGCTATTGTTGTTTACGTGGACAAGTCCATAGACAGTGGCATTGTTCCTCAATACACTGTGTGGAACGGTTCTTCATGGAGTTCCCCTTCAGCAGTGAATGGATCAGGCGCCGGTAGCGGTAGGGTTAACTGGGTTAAACTTGCAGCTGATCCTAATTCAGACAAAATGGCTTTGGTAACCCAGGATGATTCAGGACGCATACGTGCTCAGATCTGGGATGGTTCCTCATGGGATAATTCTGAAGTCATAACAGACAATGCTGATGGTCCATACCAGAGTTTTGATGCTACATATGACCGTGATGGCAATGTTATGGTAGTCTGGGCAGACTGGTCTGTTTCATCACATTTTGTTTCAGGTTCATGGTTTTGGAAGAAATATGATTATACATGTGATGTAAGAGTTGGGTATCATATTTTCAGTAATGGTTCCTGGGAATCTGGAGATATCAATTCGTTTTCATACTCACAAGAATCTTGGAGCAATCCATATTCCAATTATGGCTGCTGGCTCAAGGTCGCAGCCGATCCCAACTCTGGCAAGATGATAATGGCTTTGAGCGATGCTTCTAAAATCCGTTATGCCACATGGGATGGTTCCTCATGGGAAGATTCTTTGTCAATACTAGAACACAATGTACAAACCTCCTCAATCTGTCCAGTTGATGTGGCGTTTGAGTCGACGTCCGGAGATGGGATTATTGTTTGGGGAACTAATAGCAATTATCCAAAATATCGCACATGGGAAGGTTCTTTGTGGAGCTATGAAGAATCGGCGTCATCAATCAGTGCTTATCCGAGCGGTGTAAAGTTAATCCCGGACCCGGGATCTGACGAAATATTCCTTATGACCTCTGATTCCAGTGCCAATATAAATATTCAGAAATGGACTGGAAGTTCATGGAGTGACGCTTGGGAAGTTGAAACATCTTCATCAAGTGATTATGAATGCTTCGACATTGCATTCTTTGAGCAGGATTACTTTTCAAAAAGCACTCCTGTCCAGTGGAGTCAGTGGACATCCACCGCAACATCCACTTTTGAAAATGATTCCCTTTCACATCTGGAAAATGCCATTGAAACCATTACGGCGGATGGTTTGACCGCAATAGATGAAGGTCTGTTCGTTGCCAATAATGAGCTATCTTCGGTGGATGGTAATTCTACAATAGTCCTGATGACAGACGGTCTTGATAATGCAGGTTATCATTCCCTGCTGGAAGAAGCATACAGGGCCAGGGATAACAATACCACTATCTATACAGTAGGGTTTGCTAACAATGAGTCTGAAGTTGATTCTGTGCTGGAGAAAATTGCAGACATAACAGGCGCAGAGTACTATTTTGCACCTAACTCCAGTGTTTTGAAGGAGATCTTCAGGGGTATTGCTTCACAGCTCACCAATTTTTCAGCAGGTGGTCCGGTACTGGATATACACGTTCCTTACAATTATATCACTCCGTTGTCTGTTGCAAAGGCAACGTATATTTCAGGAAGCAGCAATGCTACAACCGGCAATACTACAGTGTTTGAATCACCAATAGCACCTCCTACGGGTAATGCAGAACCCGCTATCACCACATCCAGTGGGATGTCCATTCTTGAATGGCAGTTGCCAAACCTTGGTCCTGGTGATAAATGGGGTATATTGTACCAGATGCAGATTGATGGTGCAGGCTATGTGCCGCTGATCATGCCAACCTCCTCGGTAACGTACACAGATCTTAGTGGTGAGAATATCACAGTTTACATACCAAGTGGTGGAAATGCAAATCTGGGTGGTGGCGATGCCAGCGTACTTTCTTATGCACTGGGAAGTTTTCACATGAAACCGGACAGGACCATCCTTCCTATAGCTAACACTGCTAATATCAGCCTGACACTCACGGATGTCATGGGCAATTCCAGCTTCGCTTACGTGCATCTTTATAGTAGCATGGGATATTTCGAGGCATATGAGAATCCTATCAATGTGACGGTTGTAGGGTCGGATAATGTTAATTTCACCAGTGCTGCTGCTGGTAAAGCTTACATTACTGCATATGCGTACAATGTGAATGACGCAAGTGATGTTCTTGTTGCCAAAGATGTCTTGATTATCAGGCCAAGAGGAATGATAACTCTTAGTTAAAACCGGATTCTTTGTAGCTTTTACAAAGAATCTTATTTTCTTTTTGTTGTTTATTTTTTTGACTATGGGATTTTGGTAAATGAAATAGAACAGAATAAAATAAAATGAAGGAACCTAAAATAAAATAAAATAAAATTAGAAAATTTCTAAGATGTTATTTTCCATTCTTTTATCGTTCAGTAGATCTCTACGTCCACCGAATGCCTGCTAAGAATCAGCATTGTATTGTTCATATCAGCAGAAACCGTTGATGATGTGCTGTTAGTTACCGAGAAACCTATGTCGTCAAGATATTCCTGCCATTTTGAAGCATGAGTGCTGTTTATGTTAATTGTTACATTTGTTGGTGAAGAGGTTCTGTACATCGAACTAGAGTTATGCTTAAGGTTAAGTGTGGCCATCCCCTTTCCCGATACACTATTATCCCCGTTTACAGAAATAAGCCCTATTGTAGTTAATGTGGCGTTATTGATCGTATTGACATATATCGGGGATTCTGATATCATTACCATGGACTTTCGCGGATATGATTTGATGACAGCTCCCATTTCATAAACCAATATCTTATTATTTTTTTGAAACTCTATCTCACCTGTTGGGATGAACAATGTTTGATTGCTATCATACGTAATGGTCATTGATGATTCGTTACTCACAGAGATTGCAGAGTTTTGAAGCTTTATTTTGTGAACCTTCATAGGTGTCTGGTCAAATGCTGCTCTTTCCATGCTGCTCTGGAGTTCAATGAAACTCTGTTCTGCACTTTCAAATATACTTGCATCGATGTTAGATTGCAATGTAGGATATCCAATTGCATAGATAAATCCCGTGGACAAGATCACAACCCCAAACAACAGGATATATCCCACAGTTTCGGAAACCGCTGCATTACGTCTATCTTCTTGAGTCATAACTGATCATGTGGTTTGTGGAAGAGCTTGATACAGTGCCGTTGATCGGCATTATCGCAGCAATTCCGCCTATAGTAATGCTTACTTTCTTACCGGATGATTGGGAAATAACTTCTATTATCTGGTCCGTATATGCAATATCGGTATTGATGGTGTAGGTTTCTTTGCCTACTTTATCCGGTATTTTATATTCTGTGTCAATGTAGCCATTGGCAGGAAGAATGACGTACATATCGGTTATCATTGTACTCATCATATTCCCCACATCACTCATTTCATCCTCCATCAAAGCATCATTTGAATTCTGGACAAAGATCTCATTAGAGTTGAGGCTAATTGTCAGAAAAAAGCCAATGCATATGATTGAGAACAAAATGTATTCAAATAAAAGTGTGACTCCATCTTCGTTTTTAAATAAATGTCTCATACACCCACCTCGGTGACCTCAGGTTCTAATACATAGTGAGTTCTTCGTATTTTTCTTAGACTTTCCATGCTGTCATCCTCACTTCAACAACTCTTAATTCATTATCATCCAGATTCCATCCGCCGCCCATATCCTGCACGGTCTGGTTCGTAAGCGTTACAAAATGCCTTGCTACAACTGCATTTTTGCCAGGTGCTCCATTTACTATTACTTTCTTCACATTCAGATTCTCATCTTTGAAATAAGCAATATCTACATTGTACAATACACCAGGTAACAGGTATGCAAGAGAGTTGTCGAGATTGTTCAGATTATTATCCGGGTATTTTGCTTCCATCATATCCCAGCTAGCGATACATTCTGTCAGGTTATACTGGGCAGAAGCATGCTGAGCTATGTCAAGAGTTGCCAGTGCGTCCTGGCTTATTTGTTCCATTTGAACGGTTATGGACAGTTCGTTCTGAGGGCTCATCATCGTAATACCCTGTGTGATTGTAAGTACAGAAAACGTGATCATAACTGCTGCACCCAGACCTTCAAGAGTGTGTAACTGTGCTTTATTATCCATTACCACACCTCCACCGTAAGGTATGCAGGTTCGTAAAGTGCTTTGCTCAAATTATTGTAGCTGATAAAAGGTGGTCCTGAATTTGAGAATGTTACATTGTTGAATTCCAGATCAAGCCTGTGATCAGTACTCGCGGTAAAAAGATCATGATCAAAGTTCAGGTAAATGCTATCTCCACTGCTAAGGTTTCCGGCAAGCGGAGAATTTGTCCATCCATCCTTCTTGTAAACAGTGAAGTCAGATGCCTGAGTTAAGAGATTTCCATCAAGTTTTACGTTCAACAGTGCCGGATCTATGCCGCTTAAGTTGAGGTCACTTATCTGCACGGTGATATTTTCCTCAAAAGGTCCCGTCACGCTAATTGTTGCCACGGATGATGATTCACTTGTCAGTTCATCCCCTGAAATAGCAGCTATCGTTTCTTTTTCTACAAGAACCACACGTGTGATCCTTGCTACTTCCAGATTGTCAGGGAGTGTTTTTCCCCGGGCAATGCTTGTGTTGTTCAGAATAAGATTTGAACTATTTTGCGTAATATATATATTGTATCCATAGGAAAAGTTAGTGTCTCCGACACGTTTATACATTCCCAGCATCTTCACGAGGTCAATTTCATTTACAAGCATGAATTGTTCTATCTTGTCTTTTGATATGAGATTGGGACTGTTAGTAAGCTTTGAGCTTGAGTCATCGTCAGCAGCCAGTCCAATCCGCAGTATGCTGTTTGGGTTTGATTCCCAGTCAGTTCCATTATTTGTGTTGTTCTCCCACCATCCTGCATCTTCCACAAGGATTGTGGCCGTGCGGTAAGCCGTGTAGTCTAAACTACTCTCTCCTGCTGATTCTGACATGAACAGGCCTGGAATGAACTGTATGGTGAAACTAATAGCAAATAGGACCAATGATATCCCAAGCAGGAAGTCTATTGCAACTTGTCCCTTTTCGTCGATCATTTGAATTATATATAGTTTTAATAATATAAAATGATACTTGTTAATAATGGTAGTATATAATTGTTTTATTGTGGAAGGAGCATTTTAACATCATATGCTGCAATACTTTCTTTGTTATTTTGGCCTTTGTACCCCAAACAATAAAAACCAGCAAGTACATACCATAATCCCTGATGGATGATATAAGGATAATCCACACAGGGGACACACATCTTGGGTACCGGCAGTATCATAGTGATGTGCGCCGGCAGGATTTTTTCAATGCTTTTTCCTCCGTGGTGGATGATGCTATTAGTATGGGCGTGGACGCTGTAGTGCATGCAGGCGACCTGTTTGATTCCAGGAATCCCACACTTGACGATATTCTTGATGCCATGGGTCTGTTCTCACGGCTGAAAAGTGCAGGAATCCCGTTGCTTGCGATCGTTGGTAATCATGAGAGCAAACAGAGTACGCAGTGGCTTGACCTTTACAGCAGTCTTGGTCTTGTAATTCGCCTTGGCACAGAGCCTTACAGGCTGGGCGAGCTTGCCTTATATGGTATTGACAGTGTTCCAAAGACAAAGATACCCTTATTCGATTATTCCATATTCGAAGACAAGGCAACTGACGCAAAATATAATGTGCTTGTAATGCACCAGCTCGTAAAACCCTTCTCCTTCGGTGACTGGGATATAAAAGAAGTAATTGAATCCCTTCCTTTTGATGTACATGCAGTACTTCTTGGGGATAACCACAAGCAAGAAATAACAACAGTCAACGAGGCATGGGTCACCTACTGTGGCAGTACCGAGAGGAACAGTAGTTCAGAACGCGAGCCACGCTCCTATAATATAGTCACCATCGGGGAAACTGGTATTGAGATAAGTAAGCGTGCAATTGAAACACGTGAATTTGTATTCATACCTGTCACGCTCACGGAAGGCACGAATGCTCACGATGATGTATTTTCCGCAGTAATGGAGCATAACATTGAAGAAAAAGTTGTCTTCGTGGAAATATCAGGTGATGTCAGGGTAAAGCTGGACTTCAGTGAAATAGAGAAGTTCCTCTTGTCAAGAGGTGCGCTTATTCCAGGTATAAAAGATCTTCGCAGTGGGGTTGATACACTGGAAGATAGCTCGCTGAAAGTCTCTTTCTCAGACCCGGATGATGTTGTCAAAGAAGAGATCAAGAAAATGGATCTTACGGCTGGCGGCCTATTGCTTGATGATATAATAAGGGACCCACTTATAGTGAAGACAAGAGTCGGTGATGAGGCCGAGTCTAAATTAGGGCAGTTGCTTGAAAACATAGATTTTACGGAACCTGTTCCTGTTAACGCTTCTTATGTCCTTTCCGATGATACAGCGATGCTGGCAAGCGAGTCTCAGCTGACTGAATATGCTCATGTAGCTGAAACAGTGAGCGAATCCGAAAAGGAAAGATCGGATGATGAATTGGTAGATCTTGTTCAGAACACCGACGTTTCTGAAAAAACAGATATGCCAGTTTCTGATAACTCTGACGATATAGTGCCTAATAAAAAGTCTGAGGAAACAGGAGCTACTGAAAAAATTGTCGTTTCTGAGGATTCAGCAGTAGTGGGTGATGCTGAGCGTAGTAAAAAAAAGCGGATGGAAGCTAAAAAAACAGAGCCTGAAACTGAAAAACCCCGCCAGTACAATCTGGGTGATTACCTTTGATGTTAAAACGATTAAAAGTTGAGAATATCAGAAGCTATAAGGAACTGGACGTTTCGTTCAAGAATGGTGTCACAGTGGTCTCAGGTGTCAATGGAAGTGGTAAATCCAGTCTTCTGGAGGCATGTTTCACAGGACTTTTTGGAAGCAAGACCCTGGATAAGGACTTCGTACTTTCCGATATCATCACCAAGGGTGCTTCAAAGGCATCAATATTGCTTGAATTCGAGCAGAATGGGCATAATTATTCTACAGAGCAGTCTTTCAGGAACGACCCGGAAAAAGGACGTGCTTCCAATACCAAATCCATCTTCAGGAAGGATGGGGATATCATATTTGATCAGGCAACGCGGACCTATGAAGCAGTGACATCCCTTTTGAATATGGATGAAGAAGCTTACAGGAATTGCGTTTACATACGCCAGGGTGAGATCGATGTTCTGATCAACTCCAAACCCAAAGACCGCCAGAAAATGATAGATGACCTTCTGCAACTTGGCAAACTGGAAGAGTACCGGGAGCGAGCTTCAAGTGCCAGGGTTGGAGTTGGGCGACATCAACGTGATAGTGAAAGACGTATCAAGGAAATCGGCGTGGAGATCGATCTCATAGAGGATACCGATCCTGCTGGCAGGCTGGCAGCTCTGAAGACCAGGTACCGGCAAATAGATTCTGAAATGAGCTCGTTCAATGAAAAGAGGGACCGCACACGTTCCCTGATAGATGAGGTCACGAAAAAACTCTCTGAGCTAAACGAACTCTCTGGCAGGAAGGAATCTGTAGAGCAACAGATAAAAGAGCTCACGGACAGAAAATCAAAATCATTCCAATCTATTGATTCATTTTCAAAGGACATTCGCTCTCATAAGGAACTTCTTGAATCCAGAAGGCTGAGGGTTTCCGAAATAGAGTCTCTTTTAAAGGCTGACTCAAAAGATATTGAATCCCTGATCGCTCAGATGGATGAAGGTGAACGCTCTTTACGGGACGCTCTGAGCGAGCTGAAAAGTAAAAAGGCAGTTTCTGAAAAAGATCTTCTCAGCATTGGTCATTCTGTGAAAGATTCAGAAAAACAGATAAAATCCATTGAAGATGCGGCAAAAGAGCTTAAATCCAAAATAAAAGCAATTCATTCTGAGATCGAGAAACACAAAGTTAGCATTGCAGGACTTGAAGATAAACACAAGAATATTCTGTCCAAAATAGTTTCTCTGGGTTTCAGTCTTGAAAAACTTGAAAATATCGATGAGGTTCTTGACCTTGTAAATGACCAGCAAAAAAGGTTCCATGGCAGGGAATCTGAACTTAAGGTGAAGATATCTGAACTTAAAGCCAGGATTGAAAAATCAAAACAACTTCTTGAGGCTGGAAAGTGTCCCACATGTGGGCAGGAACTCAAAGGCTCATGTGTGGAGGAATCCAGTGTTTCAGATAATGAGACAATAAAGCAATTGGGAACAGAGCTATCTGAACTTAAGGTCAGTCAGTCCGAAGCTGAAGCAAGGGTGGATAAGGTCAAATCAGCTCGCACTTGTAAATCTGACATTGATGCTGTTCTTAGAAATATTGATTCTGCGAAAGAGGCTATTGACAGGGGCAACAAGAGAATTGAAGAGTATGATCTGCACCTCAGGGAAGATGAGCTGAAAACAAAGGAAATCCTATCCGGGAAGGAAGCACTGGAAAAGAGCATTGATGCGACAAAAACAAAGTTAGAAAAGTTAATGCAGGAAGAGGAATCAGCCTTAAAAGAGCATTCAAAGTCCCTGGAACGTCTTGGTCTTGCCCGGGAAATGCAGAAAATAATGGGGGAGTTCGAGAAGATAAATTCCGAAATAAGGCAGATGGATGAGAAGATCAAAGGTATTCAGGAAATGCTTTCGCTCTTTGAAGGGCAGATAGGGGAGAAAAAAGAATTTTTAAAGGATATTGATGAGAAGATCGGAAAGTTCGATAAGAAAGAGCTCGAATCCTTTAGCAAAGATTATAGTTTTGCTTTTAGCAAGATAAATTCGGAAATTGATAGGTTGAAGCTTGAAAAGGACAAGGTCATGAAGAAAGAGGGAATGGCTGAAAATGACAGGACCCGACTTTCAGGCCTCAGAAAGAACCTGGATATGCTGAAGAACCGGGCTGATTATCTCAATACTGTTTATTCTGATGCTGAAAACCTTGAGAGTATGTACATGAGCATACGTGCGCAAATGCGCTCCAGCAATATACAGACACTTGACAGGTTGATAAATGAAATATTCTCGTTCATGTATTCCAATAATGCTTACTCTCATGTAATGCTGGACGCAGATTATAATCTCACTGTGTTTGAAAAGGATGGTACAGCCCTTGAACCCAAGCTTCTTAGCGGCGGAGAGCGTGCTCTGTTCAATCTGGTACTTCGCTGTGCAATATATCGCCTGCTCTCACTTGGTGCATCATCTCATGATGGTGCCGGGCTTCCACCTCTTATTATGGACGAACCCACAGTATTCCTTGACAGGGGTCATGTGCATCAGTTAATAAAACTCATAGACATGATGCGGGACATAGGTGTGGTACAAATTCTCATAGTTTCCCACGATGAATCTCTTATTGATTCGGCTGATAATGTATTTGCTGTTGAAAAAGACCCTGTGACAAATAACTCGACCATATATGCAAGATAATTCACAGTAAATACTTATTTATTGCTTGAATAAAATATAACTGGCGACCAGAAGTTATATTATACTTTTATTCATATATTAACATATTATTGTCGTATAATTGCGATGAGGGAATGAATGGATTTGCGAGGCTTTTCATGAATACTGAAAACAGGGATTTTGTGATTGAACGCCTTGAGCGTCAACTCAAGGAAAAAGAGACGGAACTAGATGAAATCAAAAACAATATCCGTGATTCTATACTCCGGGAGATTAGAAGTGACCTTAAGAACGATCTTGATTTCAACAATCGAATTGCGCAACTTGAACGTAAGGTTCAGGCTCTAAGCAGTAATCTTAATGGTGTCATGGATGAACTCCTTGACCAAAAATCAATGATACGCTCCATGAAAGAATCACCCATCTCTTACGAAAAGAAAATAGGGCAAAGATCACCAGCTGAGCCCGTAAAGGAAGCATCAAATCCAAAGGTATATAGGCCGGAACCTAAGCCGGTAGCACCTCCCTCACAATCACAGCATGCAACTCCATCTTCAGCAATCCCTTCTTCTATCCGCTCAGCCCCAGCTGAAACATCAGCTTCGTCAAAACCATTCAATTCAAAGGTTTCTGTAAGGTCTGATAATTCGGAATCTTCTTCGGGAACTGTCCAGCCATCCTCATCTCCAAACATGCGTTTCAATGTAAGGGAAGTTCCTTCTGTAAAACGACCTGAAATGCCTGAACCTGAATACCGGTCTGAATATATTGTCGCAGAAACCGATGATGAACGCAAAGTCAGGCTCGACAATAACTCACGCCAGGATATGGCTTCATGCAAATATATTGTTGCAGAGGAAGGCCAATCTTCATGCGAAGAAGAGGAAGAAGAAGAAGCCTCAAAATATGAGACAGTAGAGGCGCGTGAAGATGAAGATGCTGTGGTGATCGTCACACGAAGGAAATAATCCTTTTTATAAAAGCAGAGGAATCGCGTGCATATCAAGGAAATTGAGTTTATAAACTTCAAATCCTTCGGGAAAAAGGTAAAAATACCTTTTTTTGATGGTTTCACTACTATTTCCGGTCCAAATGGCAGTGGCAAATCTAATATCATAGATGGTATCCTTTTTGTGCTGGGTCTCTCAAGTTCCAGGACCATGAGGGCTGAAAAACTTACTGATCTTATATATAACGGCGAAGGTTCTAAAAAACCTGATTTTGCGCAGGTGACGATCCACTTCGATAATACTGATCGTGAAATGCCATATGATGCTGATGAGGTTACTATTACAAGGAAGATACGAGAGACCGATTCCGGATATTACAGTTATTTCTATTTCGATGGCAAGGCAGCTAGTCTTACGGAAGTGCATAATTATCTTGCAAAAGCCCGTGTTACTCCTGAAGGTTATAATGTTGTGATGCAGGGTGATGTTACTCGCATCATCAACATGACCCCTACCGAGAGACGCAAGATAATTGATGAGATAGCTGGCGTTGCTGAGTTTGACAGTAAAAGGGACAGGGCTTTTAGTGAGCTTGAGATCGTTCGCGAGAGGGTTGAGAGGGTCGATATAATAATCGATGAGGTCGGCCAGCAGCTTGAGAAGCTCAAGACTGAGCGTGATCAAGCCCTTAAATACCAATCTCTCAAGGAAGAGAAAATGAAATTCGAGGGCTTTGTCCTGCTTGCAAAGCTCAAGGATGCTAAGGTAGAGCTATTATCTGTTGCTGATGACATCCAGGCCAAGGATGGGGTTCTTGCTAAGCTGGGACTGGATCTTGATGCTAAAAAGATCAATGTTGAAAAACTTGAGCAGGAGCTCGAGGAAATGACTCTGAGCATTCAGAGGATGGGTGAGGATGAGCAGATCCAGATTAAAAAAGATATAGAAGGCATCAGGGGTGAAGTTTCAAGATGTGTTGACACAATTGAACTTTCTGAAAAGGAAATGGAAGATGTCGAATCAAGGCGCAGGAAAACCTTTGTTGAAATTGATGAAATAAAAGGTAAGCTTGAAGAGCTGGAATCTAATATCTCAGAAGAATCAATGAGAAAAGAAAGCATCCTGTCTGAGATGTCTGAGCGCAAGACCGAGCGCATGATCCTCCAGAGCAAGATAGCAGACGTCGATTCAAAATTCGCCCTGACAAGGGATGAGCTCAGTACTCTTAAGTCAAAGCTTGAGATTGTGAAGAACGACAAAAATGAGCTTATGCGTCAGGAAGACCGTTTGCTTGATTCATTGAGAAGAAAATCTGCGGAAGTCCGGGATATTGAAAGTGAGATCGCAGATGCGAAATCCAAAGCACAATCCTCTGGAAGCGATACACTTTCCGTTGGATATGATATAGAGAAGCTCAATGAGAAGATCGATGTCCTGACAAAGGATATTGATGATCTTGAACTCAACCGTTCTCAGTTAAAGGTTATCGTCAAGGAAATTGAAGATGAGCTTCGCAAGTATGAGAATGACTATGCCAGAATAGAGGTCCGTGTACGTGCGGCAGAGGACCACAGCAGGTATTCTAAAGCAGTAGACATGGTGATGAATGAGAAAAAACACCATGGCTTGCCAGGTATATATGGTACCATAGCAGAACTTGGCAGTGTTGATCAGAAATATTCCAATGCTCTGGGTATTGCTGCTGGTGGGCGTATGCAGGCAGTTGTTGTGGAGAATGATGAGGATGCTTCACGTGCAATATCTTTCCTTAAGCAAAGGAGAGGCGGTAGAGCCACATTCCTTCCATTGAATAAAATGGAGTCCCGCAGGCCTTATAAAGATCTTTCCAACAGGGAAGGTGTGGTAGGTTATGCCATCGACCTTATTGACTTTGATAAAAAATTTGAAGCTGCTTTCTGGTATGTTTTCAGGGACACTCTCATTGTGGATACTCTGACAAATGCCCGTCGGCTTATGGGTGGCCTGCGGATGGTAACTCTTGAGGGTGAGGTCATTGAAAAGAGCGGTGCAATGGTGGGCGGTTCCCAGCAACAGAAATCCGGTCTTTCGTTTGCTGCTTCTGAAAAAGATAAACTCGTGAAGATCGCTGAGAAGATCACTGAATACGATTCAAGACGCAGTAATGCCATCAAGAAACTGGATCAGGTGGAAGGGCATATTTCTCAGGTCAATCGCGAGGTCCATGAACATGACAAGGAGATCTCCAAGAAGCAGATGCAACTTGAAGAGATCTCAGGAAGGAGTGAACGTCTTTCCCATCTCATTGAAACAAAGGCCCGGGAGCTTGCAGAGATAGAAGAGTCCCGCAAGGAACTCAGGGAAGAAATGGAGCAAACTGCTACACTGAAACAGGAAAAAGAAGAACTCATCCTGTCTTTAGAGAAGGATATCGGGGTGCTGGATGAGAAACTTGCAGGTTCTGAAGTTCCTGAACTTAACAGACAGGCAGAACAGCTTGATGAAGAGATCAGGCGTCTGGATGGCCGTGTTCGTGACATTGATTCCACTTTGAATGCCCTGAACCTTGACCGTGATTATGCATCTTCAAAGATAGAGGAGAACAGGGAACTTATCAAGTCAATGGATGAGAGGAAAGCTATGCACAAACAACGTGTGGCTGAGCTCAGAAACAAGATAACTGAACTTGAGGCCTCTCTTTTGGAAAAACAGCAGCGTGAAACAGAGCTTACTGAAAAGTTAAAAGAATTACAGCAAGAGCGTGCTCAGCTGCATGAGGAACATGCTTCTGTGAAGCGGGAATTCGAGAAGATAAGGCTTAGATTTGATGAAGGTAATCGGCATATGACAGCTCTGAAAGCCACAAAAGATGCACTTGAGGAGCAGGTCATCGAACTTGCGGAAGAGATCCAAAGACGTGGCATTGAGGAGACCGAAGAAGTTCCAAACTATGAGACTGTTCGTACAAGGATCGGTTCTATTGAGAAGGCAATGGAGCGTCTTGAACCTGTCAATATGCGTGCGTTAGATGAATATGATGAAGTTGAGGCAAGGCTCGATGACCTTGTCACAAGACGTGACACCCTGTCCTCAGAAAGGGAACAGATACTTGAGCGTATAAAGCAATATGAGCAGATTAAAAAAGATACTTTCATGGAAACCTATGAAGGTATAAATGTAGCTTTCAAGGAAATATTCCATGAGCTTTCCGATGGTACTGGTGAACTGGTTCTCGATAATTATGAAGATCCTTTTGCAGGTGGCATGACACTTAGAGCACAACCAAAGGAAAAGACCCTGCAACGTCTGGAAGCCATGTCTGGTGGAGAAAAAAGTCTTACTGCCCTGTCATTTGTATTTGCCATTCAGCAGTACAGGCCTGCTCCTTTCTATGCATTCGATGAAATTGATATGTTCCTTGACGGAGCCAATGCAGGAAAGGTTGCACAGCGAGTTAAAACAGCAGTTGCCAATGCACAGTTCATTGTTGTCTCTCTCAGAAAACCAATGATTGAGGCTGCTGAGCGTACCATTGGGGTTGCAATGCAGGAAAATAACATTACAAGTATCACGGGTGTGAAATTACGTTGAACGAAATAGCAGAAGATGTGGAGATAGTTCAAGCAGCCGAAATTGCTCTGAATACTGGTGCTTCGTTACCATATACCATTGATCCGGCATTCATTGAGACCTTACGGGGACTTGGTGTTGATGAATCTCTCCTTGACTTCTCGGAAGACGTACTTAGCGAACCAGTTGAGATTCTCATGAATCTTGCAAAAGATGGTGCTATAAATCCGTGGGATATCGATATTGTCACTGTTACCGACATGTTCCTTGAGCGTATCGAAGTGATGCAGATAATGGATCTTCGCATCTCTGGCAGGACACTTCTTTATGCATCGATTCTGTTGCGTATGAAATCCACCGGAATCGTCATGGAGGAAGAGGAAGAAGACTGCTTCGAGATGATGGATAATGAGCTGGATTTCTATGAGCCTGATGAATATCCGGTTCCAAAACTACCTATCCGTCGCAGAGCTACACGCCCGGTTACGCTTCATGAGCTCATTGTTGAGCTGCGCAAAGCCGAAAAGGTTGAAACGCGCAGAAAAGACCGCGGCGTTTACCGAAAACTTGAAGAAAGGTCAGCGGTGACAACAGATGATGTTCTGGGTATTGCCCACGAAGAGGATATACTGGGGCGTGTCAGGGACATGGCTGCATTATTAAAGGAATCATTCACTGAACATGAGTTTGTCCAGCTTTCTGATCTGATGACCGATGACAGGTCTGAAAATATCATGACCTATGTTTCACTTCTTTTCCTTGCAACTGAAAAACAGGTTTGGTTGGCACAGGAGGAACTCTTCGGTGAATTGTATGTGTATCCAGCCAGGGCAAATTATGAAGCTGTCTAAGAGGTGTGTTTACAGTTATGAGTGACCGGGAAGTTATGGAGGCAGCTCTTTTTGCTGCAGGAGGGGCACTTGATACAACAACCCTTGGAAAACTGATAGGCAAGCCAAAGAAACATGTTATTGCTATCGTACTTGATCTTGTGAATGAATATTCTTCCAGGGATTCTGGTATTGAGATAATTGACCTTGGTGAGCGTTATGTTATGCAGGTCAAACCAAAATACACTGATGTGGTAAGACCGCTTGCTCCAAAAGAATTGAGTGCGCCTATGCTGCGTACACTTTCCATGATAGCATATCATCAGCCACTTATCCAGTCAGACCTTGTGGACATGAGGGGTAATTCTGCTTATGACCACATAAGGGAACTGAAGGACAGAGGCTTTGTTGAGGCCACACCGCACGGCAGAACAAAGATTCTCCGTACCACTTCTTTATTTGCTGATTATTTCGGTCTTGAATCCAACGACCCTGAACTTGTTAAAAAGAAGATCGTTGAACTTTCCCGCCTTCAAAGCGGGCAGAGTGGTCTTAACAAATGGCTTGGGAGACGATTCATTGCTGTTACTCCTATGTATGAGTCTCTGATGGAGATGTGTGGTATAAGGGAGTACAAGGTCATCAATGCATATGATCCTACAGAAGATGAGTTGGATGAGCTTGAAGATGTGTATAAATTGGTTATCTCCAAAGGTTACCTTGAAAAAGTGAGTAAATATTATGACGGGGAAATAATTGAGGCTAGTTCGACCACGTTTGATGATATTATTGATTCTATCAGGCTTCTTGAGAATGTGGCTGACCCTGAGAGGTCAAAGTCAAGCATTGAAGCAATAAATGACCTCAAAGAACGTTATACTTCAAAGGCACTTGTTATAAGCAAGAAAGTCCATCCTGCTACTGAGATGGTTGCGCGCATTGTCAGTGACTTACGTTTAGCTGTGTCATCTACCGGAATTGTAATAGCTCCAGATTATGGTACATCAACAGATGGTGTTGAAGTTTCAGAAGCAGCTGAGATTCTTATACCAACTCACAAAGCCATGGATGGCAGCCTGCTGGAAAGGGTATGTGGCAAATATGATGCTGTTATAGATGGACTTAAAAATTTAGAGAACAGTTGAAATAAGCATTTTTATCCAAAAATCCTTCAAAAAAATCATTTTCTATATTTTCTTTAAATACGTATATATACTCGAGGGTATAACTTTATATACTGAACTGTTGAATATAACCCAGCTGCTTTAAATGCTTTAAATATGAGGATTATACTATGTCAGATTACAACATCAAAATCGAAAATGTGGTTGCATCTACCAAACTTGCAGAGGAATTTGATCTTATAAAAATAGAAGCTGAATTTGAGGGTGCTGAATATAACAAACAGAAGTTCCCTGGTCTTGTTTACCGTGTAACTGACCCCAAAGCTGCATTTTTGGTATTCACCTCTGGTAAGGTAGTATGTACCGGCGCAAAGAATGTAGCTGATGTTCATACTGTCATAGGCAACATGGCAAAAAAGCTCAATGGAATTGGAATGAAAACCATAGAGAACCCTGAGATCACGGTTCAGAATATTGTAGCATCTGCAGATCTTAAAGCGGTGCTAAATCTCAATGCTATTGCTATTGGTCTTGGTCTTGAGAATATTGAGTATGAGCCTGAACAGTTCCCGGGTCTTGTTTACCGCATAGCTGAGCCTAAGGTAGTAGTACTTATTTTCAGTTCCGGAAAGCTTGTTGTCACCGGTGGTAAATCCCCTGAGAATTGTGAACAGGGTGTTGAAGTCGTAAGGCAGCAACTTGACAGCATGGGTCTGCTCTAAGACCACCTACTTTTATTTTTCTTAAAATGACAAACGAGAACGTCTGTATTTTATTGCCTGTCCTCAATGAAGAGGCTACCATAGGTCAGGTTATCAAAGATTTCCGTTCTGAAGGTTTTGACAATATACTTGTTATAGATGGCAACAGCAAGGACCGGACACGTGAGATCTCAGAAGCTGAAGGTGCACGGGTAGTAATTCAAACCGGTAAGGGTAAAGGTCAGGCACTAAAACAGGCTTTTGAACTTATAGATGAAGAATACATCGTTATGGCAGATGGTGATGGTACCAATCTTGCAAAAGATGTCCATGCGGTATTAGGCCCTGTTCTTGAAGGGAAAGCTGACCATGTCATGGGCAACAGATTAGTTGACTATGAGAAAGGGGCATTTACCAGGCTCAACTTATTCGGCAACAAAATAATCAACAAGATGTTTGGGCTGGCCTATGGGGTGTGGCTTGAAGATATTCTGACTGGTTACAGGGCTTTTAATAAAAAGGCCATCAAATCATTTGAATTGAAGAAATTAGGATTTGAGATCGAATCTGAGATTACGATCGAGAGTGTTAAGAAAGACCTGAGGATATTAGAAGTTCCAACTACTTACCTTGCAAGGCACGCCGGGGGAGCCACCAAATTAAATCCTCTTAAAGATGGTTTCAGGATTATCTCTACCATTTATAAAATGGCAAAGCATCATAATCCAATGTTCTATTTTGGTATAATTGGCGGGCTTTTCATTTTATTGGGACTCTTTGTTGGTAGCTTTGTTGTAATACAGTGGTTCCAGGGAGTTACCCGCATACCTATGAGCATTCTTACCACTCTTCTTATTGTCGCAGGTTTCCAGATGTTCGTTTTTGGATTATTGAGTGACCTTGTGGTAACCCTTCACAGGGAGAATATGCGTATGCTCAGGACGCTGAGTGAAGATAAGGAAAAATAACCGTTGTTTTTTATGTTTTTCTTTTTCATAACTAATTGCTTAGCAAGTATTGAAAAAATAGCACTTAATCCTGCTCTATTAGTAATTGGTCGGTCAATACTTGTTTCCTTTTCAACAATACGACTTTTTCAGTAGATTTACTTTATAGTTTAAATCTGGACTTGTTTCTATTCTCTGTTTTCACAGCAAAAAATAGATCAAAATACATGTAACTCAAAACAACTTTATTTGTTTGAAACTAAAACAAATCTTATTAAAGTCAGTGCTTTTATTTATAACATATCTATAGTATCTGTTTTCACATTAAATGTAATCTATGTTGCTCCGAAATGGGGGTGCCTTCTTTTATTTAATAAAGTTAACTTGACTTTATCGAAAGTTAATTTTTCGACAAATATTATATACGAATTGGTTCTAGTAAGTTACATCAAAGTTTGAGGTATAAATAATGACAATAGTAACAGATGCAAAAAATGGTAAGATCACCGAAGAGATGAAGATCGTTGCAGCAAACGAAAACAAAGATCCTGAATTCATCAGGCGTGGAATTGCTTCAGGAAGGATTGTAATCCCTATGACTCCATACAGGGACATCAAACTCTGTGGTATCGGTGAGGGACTCAGGACAAAGGTCAATGCATCCATTGGTGCATCATCAGATATCGTTGATGTGGATATGGAAGTTGCAAAGGCAAAGGCAGCAGAAGCAGCAGGTGCAGACACACTTATGGAGCTCGGTACCGGTGGGGATTTCCTTGGTATCAGAAAACAGGTATGTGACGCAATTTCACTTTCAGTAGGTTCAGTACCTCTTTACCAGGCATTCATCACCGCAGCAAAGAAACATGGTTCTATTGTCCACATGACGGAGGATGATCTTTGGAATGCAACCGAGGAACAGGCAAAGCTTGGAACAAACTTTATGGCTATCCACACAGGTGTCAACAACATTGTTCTTGACAGACTGAAGGCACACGGCAGATACGGAGGACTTTGCTCTCGTGGTGGTGCATTCATGAGTACCTGGATGCTTCACAATGAGAAGGAAAACCCACTGTATGAAAACTTCGATTATCTTTGTGAGATTCTCAAGGAACATGAAGTTACCCTTTCAACAGGTAATGGAATGCGTGCAGGTGCAATTGCCGATGCAACTGACAGGGCACAGATCCAGGAACTTATCATCAATTCTGAATGTGCACAGAAAGCACACGACAAATACGACCTTCAGGTAATCGTAGAAGGTCCAGGTCATGTGCCACTTGATGAAGTTGAAACGAATGTCAAGCTCATGAAAGCAATGAGTGATGGTAAACCATTTTACATGCTTGGTCCTCTTGTATCTGACATCGGTGCAGGCCGTGACCATATCGTAACAGCTATCGGTGCATCAGCTTCTGCAGCAGCAGGCTGTGACTTCCTTTGCTATGTAACACCAGCAGAACACCTTGCACTTCCAAACCTTGAAGATGTTATTGAGGGTGTCAAGACATCAAGGATTGCAGCTCACGTAGGTGACACGGTTAAGAACAAGGAAAGCCGCGACTGGGATCTTGAAATGGGCAGGGCACGCAGAGATCTTGACTGGGAGAAACAGTTCAGTCTTGCACTCGATCCAGAACTTGCAAGAAAGATCAGAACCGAGAGAGCCTCAGCAGATGAAGACGCATGCACAATGTGCGGTGACTTCTGCGCACTTAAAATCGTGAACCAGAGCTTCAATCTCGCAAAGTGATGTCCTCGCCATTATTTTTTTCTTTTACTTTTTTTAGTTTCTTTATTTGTAACTATTCAGCCTGATAAAAACGCTATCAATATCAATCTTGACAAAAAGTTGAAATGTAAATTTTATTAGGAACATTTATTTTGATTGTTACTATTGATTGCTTTTTTGATTCTTAGATTATTAGTGGGCAGATATCTCCATTTTGAAAAAATCAGCACCAATAGGCAGATTGTGCTAGGCTGAATAGTTACCCTCAGTTTAGGACATATACACTGCTGCTTCCACCCACCTGTCCTGATGAGGATGCTCAGACTATAATTAGATCCATTTCTTCTGCAGCAGCAGAACTTGGAATATGCATTGCAGGAGGACATACAGGCTGGTACGATGCTGTTAATATTCCCATAGTAGGAGGAGTTACCGTGTGGAGTATTGCCGATAAGGACTCCTGGATTTCTCCCGGCGGAGCCCTTGACGGCGATGTACTGCTGATGACAGAGGGACCGGCAATAGAAGCCACAGCTTTGCTGTCTGTTCTTTATAAAGATCATATAAGCGGAAGTATAACAGAAGATGCTCTTCAAAGCTGTCTTAAACGTGTGAGTAACTATTCAGCCTGATAAAAACGCTATCTATAACAATCTTGACAAAAAGTTGAAATTAAATTTCATTATGAACTTTTATTTTGATTGTTATTATTGATTGCTTTTTTGATTGTTAGATTGTTAGATTGTTAGTGGGCAGATATCTCCATTTCGATGAAATCAGCACCAATAGGCAGATTGTGCTAGGCTGAATAGTTACACGTGTGAATGAAATAACGGTTGTAGGAGATGCACTTAGCGCTTTTAGTGCAGGAGGAGTGCATGTAATGCATGATGCAACAGAAGGTGGTGTTCTGGGAGGCGTGTATGAAATGGCAGAGGCTACCGGGATGGCTGTCAATATATATCTTGACTCTGTTGATGTGCCGGCTGATATCATGGAATTTGCAAAAGCACTGGATTTTGATCCCTGGTATGCTATCAGTGAGGGAACTTTGCTTGCTGCTGTTGAGCCTCAAAGCGTTTCCACAATTCGCAGAACATGGGATAAACTCGGCATTAAAAGTTTTGAGCTTGGAGTTTTTGACAGCAATATCGAGCATTCAATATTTTGTAGAAACGATATAACTTCAAAGCTGAGCGAACCTGAGACAGACCCCTTCTGGAATTTGTTCTTTAAAGGTCTTGAACCGGAAGCCTGATAAAATCTGATATTTGAAACATTGTTGGAAGAGAAGAATTTCAGTTAAAATAATGGAGCCTGTTTTGGAAGATCTTGGAAATTGGCTCCAAATTAGCCTATTGATAGCAAAAATCCAGAAATTTCGTAAAGGTACTCGTCTTCCTTTTGCCAGGATCGGGCTTATCTTTTATTCACTCATTTTCAAACAATTGTCTGGCAAGCGCCATTCTCTCTTCAAGACTGGGACCTTCAAACTCTTCTGCAACCTTCTCCAGCATATCAGGTATCGGAATCTGTTGAGGACATGCATCCAGACACTTACCGCACTGTACACATTGCGAAGCGAAATTCGTCTTAGCTCCTCTGAGTACGCCGCCAAGCTTTGCAGCATACATCATTTTCAACCTGTCCTCTTCACCAAACATGTGCAGGTTATTGTACATCTCAAAGCAAACAGGAATATCCACTCCCTCAGGACATGGCATGCAGTATCTGCAACCAGTGCAGTTGATCTTCATGAGCTCAGCGTATTTTTCTGCAACCCTGTCCACAAGCAGAAGTTCTTTTTCGCTCAGGGAATTGGCAAGACCTTCCTTTGCAATCTTCAGATTCTCTTCTACATGAGATGGCTCGGTCATACCGGAAAGTACAACAGTGACTTCCGGATGGTTCCAGACCCAGCGCAACGCCCACTCCACGGGACTGCGCTTGGTATCAGCCTCGTTCCAGATATCCATTACCTCCTGGGGAACAGGGTCTGCTAGGTTTCCACCACGCAGTGGCTCCATTATCACAACACCAAGACCCTTTGAAGCAGCATACTCAAGTCCTGCAGTTCCGGCCTGTACATTCTCATCCAGGAAATTGTACTGTATCTGGCAGAAGTCCCAGTCGTAGGCATCAACTACAGGTGCAAAATCATCCTGTGAACCATGATAGGAAAACCCTGCATTGACTATGCAGCCGTCAGCTTTTGCCCTTTCAAGGAAATCGAGCACACCAAGATCCCTGATATTTTCCCAGCTACTCCCTACCAGACTGTGTATCAGATAATAATCAATATGCTCGGTTTTCAGTTTCTCAAGCTGGGCGTTGAGGAACATATCCATGTCCTCTGGTTTTTTGACCATCCATTGTGGTTGTTTTGTGGCAATTTTCACCTTTTCCCTGTATCCGTCTGCAAGTGCACGGGCAAGGAAAGGCTCACTTTCTCCCATGTGATATGGCCATGCTGTATCTATATAGTTCACTCCATTGTCTATTGAGTGGCGAAGCATTTGCATAGCCTTCTGCTCATCAATACTTCCATCCTCTTTTGTTGGCAGGCGCATGGCTCCAAAACCAAGTATTGAAAGCTCATCTCCACTTTTTGGCATTTTTCTGTATAACATTTACATTTCTCCTCTTGTTCCTATTAAATGACATATTATGATTGTAAAACTACTCTTTAGCCAGTCTTTTTTGGGAAAATAATTGAAAAGGGTACCTGTAGCCACTCCTGTATTTCTCTGCTTGACCAATCAGTCATCTATTGTTTAGAATACTTAAGTATTTTGCAAAGGAGATATAAAGAAGAAAATAGTCCAACTCTTTAATGTCCTCCGCAGAGCCCTCAGAAAATATTACACCTGATCCCCCCGAGGATTACGATACAAAAATATCCTCTGTTCTTCCATACTACTCATTTTTCCATCAGGAAAGCATCAATCTTATCCTATCACTGCCGGATACCCCGAATGTCTGGATGGATACTGGATGTGGTACAGGTTCACTGGTCACAAAAGCCATTGAGCAGTTCCCTGATACAAAATTCCTGATGCTTGACCCATCGGAAGGAATGTTGCAGCAAGCAAGGGATAAACTTTCATCATATACTCCTAGGAGGCTTGAATTTCTGAAAGCTTCAGCAACACAGGAGTTCTCACAGGAACTTAAGGAAAGACCGGATGTTATTACTGCCATCCAATGCCACCATTATCTTAGTCGTGAAAACAGAACTAAAGCCGTTGGGGTATGCTATAAATTGCTGAAAGAAGACGGGATCTTCATCAGCTTCGAGAACATCCGACCACTTACAGAAGAAGGCATCCCTGTTGGAAAACACTACTGGGGCAAATTCCAGTCTGCACATGGCAGAACTGAGCAAGATATAGAAACCCATCTTGAGCGTCTGGATACTGAATATTTTCCCATAACCGTTGAAGAACACCTGGAACTACTACGAAAAACAGGTTTCAAAACAGTGGAAATCTTTTGGTACTCTTACATGCAGGCTGGTTTCTACTGCATCAAATAATCAGAAAGGATCATTGAAAAACTGAGAGATGATTATCTCTTCAGTATCTAAGCAGCGCACCCACCACGTCATCAGAATCCAGGAAATCCTCTTTTTCCACAAATTCAACCTCTGCGCCTGTACGCTGGGCAAGTTCATAGAGTTCTTCTACCACATCAATAACTGATGTTGGACCTCCACACCTGTCACATTCCTTTGGAGCTTGAACATTTGCCTGGAGATTCTGGCATCTCTCACATATCCACCCGGGAACTGATGAGCCTTTTAATATCAAAAGAGTGTTCACCCTCCCATTTTCCAGGGCATTCTGGACATCTTCCACACCAGTTGCAGCAAGTCTGTCCCGCAAAATTGCACTTTTAAGCTCTTCTGCATATTTTTTTGATTCAGAAAGCTCGCTCTTATGCATCACATCATTACCTGCTTCGAGCAGATCATCCCTGGATATGTCAATTGCTAAGTCAATGACACCAAATATACTCTCCTGAACGTTTTTTGGAAGTATATCTATGAGTTGCTGTTTTGCATTTCCCGGACCTGCGACCACAAGCCCCTTTGTTTGTAGTTCACTACAGGTATTTTCAACATTATCAGCAACGTCGGAAAAGAAGGATTTTATGGCTTCTTTCCTCAGGTTACTGAAGCGCGTCTGGCTCCAACCTCCCTTTTTATGCTTGTTCATAAGGTCTGTGGACAGGCTTTTTTTCTCCTCTGCAATATCTGAGCGTATACAGATGAACCTGGCCTCCCTGGAATCCACTATCATCATACCATAATCTTTGTAATCTGCCCTCAGTTTTGCAAGAGGCAATAAAAATGGAGATGTATCAAGGACTATTGATCGTTCCGGTTCCACTGCCAGCCTGTAAACATGTAAGAACGATTCAGATGAACATGCAAAGATCACCCTTCCTTTTTCATTGGAAACCGGAGGTTCAAAAATCAAACTTCCGGCCATATCAAAGGTCTTTTCAAATTCTGCCCTAAGTTCAGGATCTAAAGCCTTTTTGATAGCACTTATTCTTGAGCCCACAAACAAGCGGTTCAAATGTTCATTCTCCCTGCCTGAAACGGGCAGGTAGACAGAAAAGTAAGTATCCTTTTCAGCATAGATTTTAGCCAGAGCCCTTATATCAATATCAGTTACAGGCACCAGATCTTCATTGATAACTTTCAGCAGATCATGTGGAGGTTGCATGAACGATCTTGAATTGTATACTATTTAAAGTTTTGTAGGATATAGGTGGAGATTACAGATTTTCATTAGAATATTACTTTTTGAAGGGGTGATAGCTATATATTCCATAAATTTGGTCAGCATCATGGCTAAAAAATCTATAATGTATGGGAGAGTCCTCTTTGAGGACTTCATTGAGAATTACCTGAACAAAGAGAAAGTATCTCCATTTGAAAATTCCTGCATTTCTCTGCATAGAAGATACTTCAAGACACGTGAATAGTACTTTTTATGCCAACAATCGTTGCTATTTCAAATATATCATTTTTCAATGATAAATCTCTTCATTGAAAAGAGAATTTTCACAGATTCTGGATTTGATGCTCTCAAAACTGTAAGCTTTAAAATAAAAATGATTTTGAAACAAATATTTCGTTTTTCAACACTATTTTTGTATTAATAATAAGAATTACTTTTACTTAGCGTTACAAATAAAATATTTGATGTTTATATATTTATATCAAATAAATTATAGGTGTTGCCTTAAATGATTAAAGATAACCCATATGTAAAAATTTTGAAACTTAAAGGTAGTGTCGTGGATATGTCTGTAGTTGCAATTACCTGTGCAATCCTTGGAACATGGGATTACAGGGCTTTATTTGTGATTCTGGCTGGAATAATGGTCCACAGTGGTTGTGATATAATGAATGATATCTATGATTACGATATTGACAAAATCTGCAAACCGGATGGTTCGATAGCTTCAGGTCAGATGTCAATAAAAATGGCCTGGGGATACATGGCTTTGCTTTTTGCAGGGTCATTGCTAATCTCATATTCACTAAGCTTCATCCTATTCCTGTGTATGTCCACAGGCATTATTATCGGTGGAATTCTTTATTCTCATCCACTGTTCAGGTTTAAAGATATTCCAGGTGTTGCAATGCTTGACATGGCAGTGTGTTTTGCCCTGGAATCAATTGGATTATGGTCTGTCTATTCTCCACTCAACACGGATAGTTTAATCGTTGCGGCCTATGTTTTTGTAATGATATTTTCCCTTACTTTCATGAAAGATTTTAAAGACGTAGCCGGAGATATCAATTCCCTGCCTCTGATGATAGGGGTTAGAAAAGCATCGATAATCTGCAGTCTGCTAACAATACTCCCATTTATTTCATTGATTCATGTAATGAGGTATAATCATGAAATCTTTGTCGGTGTGCTCGTTTATATTGTACTGGCAATTGGCTGTATCCAAATCCTTATGGATGATCCCGTATCTAAAGGGGAAACACTCAAAAATAGAATGGTAATGGCCCTTACAATGCCGAATTTTGCGATATTGGGCCTGAAAATGATATTACTTGCTTAAATCTTCTAGCTTTTCCATGGTGTCAGAGGGTGCTTCTTCTGACATCTGGA